>JAEZIU010000340.1 GCA_023436485.1 Bacillota bacterium
AAAATGAGCAACGAAAGGTTTCTTGAAAGGCAAAAACAACGTTTAGTAGGTCTGGGTTACATACACACCATGATATTAAACAGTCTTGGAATAAATGTATCCAGTACAATAAGGCCCTTCGAGTTGGGGGAATTTCAAGGAATTGGGGTATTTTTAAACTCAATTATAGACGATGTGATTACAAATTTCGGTAAAAACAACCTGCCTGACGAAGTACTCCTTAGACTCAAAAAAAAGAAGGCAGATTTAATTTACTGTCTTTATATGGACTTTGGAGTATTTACAGGAAATGAAATCAGAAACTTTTTTGATAAGTGGATTGCTATGGCGAGGGTGAGAATTGATTACCCTGATAAGTTTAAAAATGCCAGTATATCTGATTTATCCCGTACTTATGATAACAGTAAATCATCCATTGATTTTAAGATACGATATATGAACACTTCTATAGGTGATTTGGGTAAGTTGACTAAAATGAAGCTTGCATTTACAGGTACTAATATGCTGGATATGAAGAGTTACATCTTTTCCAGCTTTGATGATTTGACAAATAAAATAGCAGCTGCAGATATTGTCCGTATTTCAATGAGTATTCCATTTGCATATAAACCTATAATAATTGAACTTGAAGACTTGAAATACATCTTTGGAAGTTCAGACTGGAAAAACCACAGGGCACTTTCAGGGATCTGGGTAGATGGAGGACTGACAAACAATATTCCCATAAATGCCTTCAAACAGTTTTCAAACAGCTCATCAAGGCAAAATACTTTTGGACTCAGGCTAAACATTGATAAACAAACACCGATATTAAACATTTTGGATTTTATAAAACAATATATGAGCCTGCTTGGAGGCACCGGAGAGGCTCATATGTCAGCAACACAACCTTTTTATGACAATTGTATTCAGCTAGATGCAAGTCCACTCAAGCTTTTCAGCTTCACACCTACTCCTAAAGATTTTGACAAGGTCAACACAAAATCTTACATGGATGTGGTAAAGTATTTTGAATGCCAGAACGTGTCCAACCCTGCCTGCGAGTTTTATTAAGTCAGGAATGGGGAATAAGCAAGGGGCTCATATACGCTGAAATATTCATTAGTCAATACATCCGGCGTGGTTTTGAAAGTTGGCTTTACCCTGCCTTGGGCTTTTAAAAATTAACAACCATTATGGAATTTGGCATATAGAAGTTTTAATTTCAATATGGTAATATTTAACTGTACCAAGAAAAACAATAATACTTATAGACAGATTAAATAAGCAGAAATTTATACATTTTACATATGCATTTAAAGGAGCATATTAATTATTTACAGTATTTTTGGGGGGAGAATGAAAAGAAGAATAAATAAATTATTATTTATTTTCTGTGCAGTTATATTAGCAGGATTGTTTTTAGCAATCTTTATATATAAGCCGGCAGATATGGGTAATACACCACAAGAGGCTGCTCTAAAGACCCGAAGAACAGTTCTGAAAACCATTAACGAAGAAAAGGTACAAGGCGGTGAAATTCTCTATTTTATTAAAAACAGTTTAGATTACAAAAAAGCTGACTTAGCAGTCGGTTATATAAAGAAAACCATATGGGGATGGAAATGGGAATATGGCGGAGAACATGGCAGTATAAGTTCCACGACAAAAATAAATGGATTTTCTACTCAATTCTTTCCAGCCGTTAAAGGAACTCCGTTTCCTCTCTATTTCGGAGCAATAACCAATCCCAGAATAGATAAGATCAAAGTAGTGGAAATGCAAAGAAACACTACAAGTGACGCTGAAATTTCAGGAAGCGGTAACCTCAGGGTATGGCATATTTTTATGAGAAACCTGAAGGGCTCCAAATTCAGTATCAAAGCATATTCCAAGGAAGGAAAAGAACTGTCTTCTGCAAATGAAGATGTTTCTCCCTTTAGTGCAGATCAAAAGCCTATAAATCAATAAAAGGCATCAGAATTTTAATAATATAAAGGGGGAAAAAGCATGATAAAATTGGAAGGCAAAATTGCCGTAGTTACAGGTGGGGCATCGGGGATAGGAAAAGGAATAACAAAAAAACTACTGGAAAACGGATCAGAAGTTGTTATAGCTGATATTAACAAGGACAAGCTGGAAGCTACAAAACGAGAGTTTAGGCAAATGGGTTATGAGGTAAGATGCAAAACTGTTGATGTCACAAAAGAAGATGAAATAAAAAAATTGGCAGAGGATGTACTTGGATTTTGCGGGCACATTGATATTCTCTGTAATAATGCGGGAGTAGGTTATAGTTCAGGCTTTAGTTGGGAAAATACTGAAGATGAATGGAACTGGATGATAGATACCAATCTGAAGAGTGTAATATATGGAATAAGAACTTTCGTTCCCATAATGCTTAAACAGGATAACGAGTGCCATATAATTAATACAGCTTCTAATGCCGGAATTACAATTGGTGGAACAATGGCTATGTACAGTCTTACAAAACACGGTGTTGTCGCTTTATCTGAATCGCTATATAATGAATTGAAATTAATTAACTCAAAAATTCGTGTAAGCGTTTTGTGCCCGGGCTTTGTGAGTTCAGACATTACAAACCCATATATACCGGAAACTGTTAAGACAACATCAAGCTCTGTCATCAATGAGAATACAGAGCTTTTCTTCAAAGCATTTAATAATGCGGTAAAAAATGGTGTAACACCGGATGAAATTGGAGAAAGTATAATTAATGCAATAAAAAATGAGATATTTTACATATTGTCAAGTGAGACTGACAAAAATCTAATAAGAGCACGCTTGGATAACATAATTGAAAATAAGAATCCTGATATAGTTGCTCCAGAGGAGCTTTTAAGAGAAATAGCAAAGCTTAAACAAATATAAAAGATTGTATAAAATATTAATCTAAAAGGTTTCCAGATATTCGGTAACAATCACCGATGATGGGAGCCTTTGCTTTTGTCTTACGAACATATCTTAAACACTGAGAAAAAACAATTATAGTTTGAATATTATCTTGACAAAGTGAACAATTGATAACTAAAATAAAAGTAAACAATCATTAACATAACAACATGCGAGGCATGGCATGACACATTTATATTCTAGGAGTGTAGAGGCAATACAAACTATGAGGTGAATGATATGCCAAAGACAGATAGAAAGAACTGGATACTGACAGAGTGCCTTGCACTTTTCTCAAAACATGGTTATGACGGAGTTTCCATGCGAGATATTGCAAAGGCAGTCGGATTCCGTGAGAGTGCGTTGTATAAGCACTATAAAAGCAAGCAAGAGATTCTGGATTCTATTTTTGTTATTATGAAAGCTCGCTTTGAAGAAGCATCAAAAGCAATCAAATTACCAGATGACAATGACTTTTCTGTACTTGCAGAGGAGTACAAAAGCGGGGGATTGGATGGACTAAAAAAACAGTGTTTCGCTCTATTTCTATTCTGGCTCAAAGACGAACAGGCAGCACAGTTCCGCAGGCTGTTGATGCTGGAACAGTTTCGCCACTCCGAAGCAGAAAACTTACTGAGGGAGTTCTTGATGGATGGTGCACTGAAATATCAAACTGCTTTATTTGAGAAAATGATTGAGATAGGCTATTTTAAAAGGGTTGACCCGGAAGTGTTAGCACTGCAATTTTACTCCCCAATCTTTTTGATGCTATGCAAATATGACCATAAGCCCGAAAAGGAAAGCGAAGCATTGTCTCTTTTAGAACACTTTGTCGAAACATTTGATGCTACATATAGGAACGAGAAATCAAAATGAAAACTATAATTTTATACGCCAGCAAATACGGAGGTATTTTTATGCTAAATTCAAAAATATTCTATGAAAATATTGAAAGAAATTTTGTTTCTTGGGCACAAACAGTTGAAGACATAAGAGCAGCATTTATAGTCGGCTCTCGTGCTCGTAATGACCATCCTGCAGACGAGTGGTCAGACATGGATATCATTTTCTTTACATCAGAACAGAATTATTATCTTTCAAATAACCAATGGCTTAACAATTTTGGGGACATATGTACTTCTTTTGTGGCACAGACAGATGGTGGAGACCATGAATGCCTTACATTATTTGAAGGAGGATGGCAGGTTGATTTTGTTATTCACACATTAGATAATTTAAAACATATTGTTAAGAATAAAATTATACCGAATAATTTTTATCGAGGAGTGAAGGTACTTATTGATAAAGATCATATTGCAAATGATATTATGCCACAATATAGCAAGGCTCCTCAGGGGAATCCTTTATCGGAATCCATGTTCTTGCAAACGACAAATATGTTTTGGTTTATAGCTCTGTATATAGCTAAACAGATACTTCGTAATGAATTATGGGTGGTAAAAGTTCGAGATAGCAATATGAAACAACTCCTTCTTCAGATGATTGAATGGCATGAAAAGACAGTGAATGGAATTGAATATGATACATGGCATGCAGGCCGTTTTTTATGTGAATGGGCAAGCAAAGAAACGCAAGTAGAGCTGCAAAACTCATTTGGTCATTTTGACAGGATTGACAGTTGGAAGGCTTTAATGGCTACAATCAATTTATTTAAATGCTTATCTCATGATATATCCGAAAAAATGAATTTTTCTTATCCATATGATTTGGAGAAAAGTGTTAAAGATTGGATTAATCAAAGGAATGAACGCATAAAGTAAGAAATAGTATTGAAGTGATAAAATATCAAAACGAAATTTGTTTTTATTCGCAATTTTAATAAGTTGCGGATTTTTTTTTATTTTGCAAATGATATTACCATAATAGAGAACCTTTGTCAGGTGCTGAAATGTCATTAAAACGTGTTATTAATTGAGCATATGATTGGAGAATGTTATGAATCAAAACATAGGTATAGATAGAACAAAAGTAATAAAGCTAATTTTATTGTTTGTCATAAGCACATATTTAGTCAGCTGTGTCGGGTATTATATTTGGTTTCATAACAATATGGAAGCAGCTGCATTTGTTCCTATAATAGCTCCATTTGCAGCCT
This sequence comes from Bacillota bacterium, assembly GCA_023436485.1. Classification (GTDB taxonomy): domain Bacteria; phylum Bacillota; class Clostridia; order Acetivibrionales; family DSM-1351; genus Ruminiclostridium. Next base: position 5,009 of record JAEZIU010000340.1, read on the forward strand.
ATCTTATAGTAAAACGCTTTTTAGACAAGATGGATAGAATTAATTATAAAAGATATCAGTAAAGAGAATTATAATAGGAATGCTTGTGGCTAAGGTTCTTTTATAATATTTCTTTTCCCAAAATATGATATAATTGAACATTGAGATAATTTTTCAGTATTTATATCTATACTGAGAATAGAATTGGCCTTAAGTATGAAAAATAAATAATTATTAAGGATAAAGGTGTGAATAAATGTCATTTAAAAATCCGGATAGATTAAAGAAAAAAAAGAATAAAGTTTGGAAAGATACCAGAGCCCCTAAGATTTCTCCAAAAGTTGTTAAGGAAAAGAAGCCAAAAGAGAAATCGTGATAAAGGAGATATTAAAAAATGAACCCAGCTTTTAGTGATTATAAATTGAGTAGTGAAATATTAAAAGCAATAAGCATGTTGAACTTTAAAAGTCCTACCAAAGTTCAAGAAAAGGTTATACCGGCTGTTTTAGAGCAAAAGGACATTATAGTAAAATCCCAAACAGGAAGTGGAAAGACAGCTGCATTTGCCGTTCCAATTTGTGAATTGGTAGAATGGGATGAAAATAAACCTCAGGCATTAGTGCTTACGCCCACAAGAGAACTTGCTATTCAGGTGAAGGAAGACATTTTTAATATAGGTAGATTTAAAAGGCTTAAAGTATCAGCGATTTATGGTAAGTCTCCTTTCTATAATCAGGAAAAGGAGCTCAAACAAAAAACACATGTAGTGGTTGGAACACCGGGACGTATTATAGACCATATCGAAAGAAATACCTTTGATACATCAAGAATAAAGTATCTTGTAATAGATGAAGCTGATGAAATGCTACATATGGGATTTATTGAACAAATAGAGACCATAGTATCAAGTCTGTCAAAAGAACGTGTGACAGTGCTATTATCAGCAACAATGCCAAAAGATATAGAGACCCTATGTAATAAATACATGAAAGTGCCTATACGTGTTGAAATTGAGGAGCAAAATACAACGGCAGACAGGGTACATCAGGAGAGATATGATGTAGACCGGGCAAGTAAAATAAAACTTTTAAGAGATATAACAATAGTAGAAAATCCGGATAGCTGTATAATATTTTGTAATACAAAGCAAAAGGTGGATGATGTATATAATCGACTTTTAATGTTTAAATATTCCTGTGAAAAGATCCATGGCGGAATGGACCAGCGTGACAGATTAAAGGTAATGAATAACTTCAAGCGAGGCTATTTCAGGTATCTGATAGCTACTGATGTTGCAGCCAGAGGGATAGATATAGATAACATTTCACTTGTAATTAATTATGATATCCCACAAGATGGTGAAACATATGTACACAGAATAGGAAGAACCGGGCGTATAGGCAGGAATGGAAAAGCTATTACGTTTGTAACAAAAGATGAAAGTAATTATCTAAATGATATAAATCAATACATTGGCAAAGAAATTTTATTGAAAGAAACACCGGATAAAGAAACTGTGAACAATTTAAAGCAGGAATTTTCTGAGAAAAGAATTACTGTGCCTGAAATTAAAGAAATAAAAGGTGTGCAACTTAATAAAGAGATTATGAAGTTACATATCAATGCAGGCAAGAAAACAAAGATGAGGCCGGTGGACATCGTAGGGACACTCTGCAATATAAAAGGTATGACAGCGGCAGATATAGGTATCATCAATATACTTGATGTATCTACGTTTGTAGAAATATTAAATAATAAAGGTGAGCTGGTCTATAGGGAGCTACAGAAGACACCTGTCAAAGGAAGACTTCGCAATGTAAGCAAAGTAGAAGATAGGTAAATAAACAATTAATTTTCATAATAAAAGAAGGTATAGGATGATAGAATTAGGAAAAATTCAAAAGCTGCAAGTAATTAGAAAAACCAGTATTGGGGTGTACCTAAACTCACAAAAAGATAAAAGTGAGAATGATATTTTATTGCCCAAAAGCCAAGTGTCGCAAAATATTGAAATAGGCGATGAAATTGAAGTTTTTGTTTATAAAGATTCAGAAGACAGAATAATATCTACAGTAAACAAACCAAAGCTTACAATTGGCGAACTTGCAACTTTACAAGCTGTAGAGATTACAAATATCGGTGCTTTTTTAGATTGGGGCTTGGAGAAAGACTTATTTTTGCCTTACAGAGAACAGATAGGTAAGCTTGTAAAGGGTGAAAAATATTTGGTTGGACTGTATGTAGACAGCAGTAACAGATTGTGTGCAACTATGAATGTGTATAATATGCTTAGTGATACATCACCATACAAAGAAAAAGACATGGTTTACGGAACCATTTACAGTATTAGTAAATCAATGGGAGCTTTTGTAGCTGTAGACAATAAGTTTCAAGGACTAATTCCCAACAAAGAGTTTTACGGAGATTACAAGGAAGGCGACCGAATTCAGGTTAGAGTAACGAAGGTAAGGCAGGATGGAAAGTTGGAATTGAGCTTGAGAAAAGAGGCTTACAATGAAATAGAGGGTGACGCCCAAAAAATCATGGATAAGTTGAAAGAAGGCAGTGGAACTCTTTTACTTAACGATAAAAGCTCTCCGGAAAGTATCAAAACCGAAATGAATATGAGTAAAGCTGCCTTTAAAAGAGCAGTCGGAAGACTTTTAAAAGAAGGAGCTATTGAAATTACAGACGAAGGTATCAGGAGAATGTGGTAAAAAAGAATCGAGTAACAGATAAATGATAAGAAAAGTAACCAACATTTGTTGGTTGCTTTTTTTGTGCGGAGGGTGGCCCCTTGTGGGGGTGTTACTTTGTGGTCAGGTCTTTACTAAGGTTGCGGAAAAATTGTGTATTTGGTGCTGAGAGAGTAAAAAGATTTGATGAGAAGGTTTTTGTATAATTTAATATAAATTGAATATTATGTAAAAAACTGTTATAATTTTTTTATTATATAAGCTTATCATTATCATTGATTTTATGAGAATATCTTTTAATTAACTATGATTTTGTAGTCATTCTTATACAGACATTATTGGCTATTTAACATAATTTTTAATAGTTTCTAAATGAATTAAAAGTTTGAAATTTAGCTTAATAGGAGCGATGTTAATGAAAATAGGAAGAAATTCTTTGTGTCCATGTAAGAGTGGAAAAAAATATAAGTTATGTTGTATGGCCAAAAATAGTGTAGAAATAGAATTAAATGAAGCTAGTGAATTGTGTAGTTGCTTCGATGCAGAAAAAATAACTAAAGGATTAGAACTGTTAAATAAAAAATATGATGAAGGTAATTTAACCAATACAGAAAACAAGATTTGCTTACTTTATTTAGCACAAGGCTATAAAAATTCTGGTGAGTATAAAAAGGTCATAGAAACTCTAGAAAAACTAGAACCATATTTGAATTTTAAAGATAATAGTGAATCTGAATTTTTGACTATAATACAAACTAGGTTTTTATATGTTTATGCTTTAGCAGGATTAAAATACTTGGATCGCGCTGCCTCTATTGCTGAGGATGTTTTAAAATTATTAGAAAATACTCAATATCATATGTTTTATTCTGAAGCTGTATTAGAATTAGGGAAAATATATATTTTTTTAGGTCGTCTTGATGAAGCTGATACTATATTGACAAGAGGAATTGAGCACCTCAGGATTAATACCAATGCTGAGGACTACATGAGCGAAATTGCTCGACTTGAAACTAATCTTGCGACTATTAAATTAAAGTCTGATGATGAATTTATTCAAAAACAAGCTGTAAATAAGTTATTAGAATGTGCTAATGTTAAAGCTGAATACGGTGATGCTGAGGGGATTACAAATATATTTTGTAATTTGGGATTGTATTATTTAGAACATTGTAGATATGATTATGCTATAGCATATACCCGAAAGGATGTCTTTATTTCAAGAAAGATAGGAGATAAAAGAGGACTAGCATCTAGTCTTGGAAATTTAGCTGTAATATATAGCAAAATGAACCAATTTGGTCCTGCGAAGAAAATACTGCAAGAAGTGGACCAAATGGCCAGTATACTAGAAGATAAATACCTACTGGAACAAAATTGTGTAAATAAAAATCATTTAGAAGATATGGCGAAGTCTGCTGGTTTAAATGGAGAAAAAATTGGGCCAAAAGCTTTGTGTAAGTGTGGAAGCGGAAAAGAATATAAAGAATGTTGCGGTAGGGTTGATTGTGAACCTACAAGTATAGATTTTAATTTTTCACAGCGAACAGAGGAAATAGAAAATATAATAAAAGAGTTTTCCAATTTCGGTCAAAAAACAGTAGAATTGGATTACATATTACGATAATTAGACCCTGAAAATATTCGCATAGCTTGGACTCATTTAAAATTTTATGGTGCATGGTTTGAAATGGAAGAGTTAATAGATATGGCAAATTTATACTTGGTTTCAGCTAAAAACTTAGCTGAAGAATCAGATAATCAAGAAAATTTTTTAGATAAGCCATTGGCATGTATTATGCTCTCATGTAGTGCGGCAGAAGCATTTATTAACCAAGTTATTTATTTTTTAAGCAAAACTAAAGAACTCAGATTTTTGGATAAAGACAATATTTTAAATGATAACTATGAATACCAAAGAAAAAATGAATTAACATTAAAGTGGAATTTTATTGGTAATCTATTGCTTGGAGAAAAGTGGAATACTAACTCGTCAGAAATGAATGAGTTTAAGCTGTTATTACAATTGAGAAATGAAATGGTACATTTTAAAATTAATGGTTTTGACCAAGTTGTTCCTAAAAATGATAAAGAACCAGAGTTTGTTAAGAAATTGAGTAAAAAAGTAAAATTTAATGAGATTCCGCATTCATGGGTTTTAAGAATACTTTCTCCCACTTTAGCAAAATGGTGTGTGAAGGTAATTGAGGATTTAATTAATCATTTTAAAGACTTATACAATAAGGAACGAATTAACGGAAAGTTAGAGATTAAACTTTGGCGGCTGTCAAAATGTGAATAATGGATTTAAAGTGGTTTTTGTTATAGCATGAAGTTACTCTACAAAAAGCTTGTACTTACGGGCAGATATATTGAAAAATTTTTTATATGCAAAATGGCTATTTCACGGAATTCATGTTGCTTTGGACAAGATACGTGGAAACTGGTAAGGGCTGGTATTGCTGAATGTGTGAGGAAATATCCACTATTTTATATTCTTTCAAAATCCATATCGGTTCTATTGCTTAAAAATATTTCACAATCGTTAATGGAGTCGAATTCATGAAGATAGCAGGGCATAGTAAGTTTAAATGAATTAGCTAGTATTTTACAGTATCTTTCGTCATCTACGTATTTTTCACCACTAACGGGGAAGACATAATTGAAGCCTAACTCTGAGGCTCTTATTGAGGCACATGAAAAATATCGTATACCAAAAAGTTTATCTTTTTGAATTTGACTTCTAACCCATTGCATTAATAATTGAGGGACTATGTATTCAGAAGCAAAGGGATCGCTTTTATTTGCTCGTATAAAAGAGCATGCAGCGACTAAGGGATACCAATATAAGTACTTACTCATTACTTCGATATCATCTAAATCAATCTCATTAAATCTTCTGCGCCGGTATTCGTTATGAAGCTCTGAAATACTTACATTACCAGTAAATCCATTATTAAGAAAGTCTTTTGGCTTTAGTCCAAGTTCAAGCACATCTATAACAATTCCATCATTGTATAACATATTCCTTTCAATTTTGTATCTCGATGTAATTGTCAAATCATCGAAGCTGCCTATTTTTGCTTCTTGGCGGCATAACTCTAAGGATGTCCCAAGATACAAACTCGGGTAGCCGGAAATACTATATCTACAGGTTGATACTTTTGACCTAAGATTATAAGGTGTATGAAAAATATCTTTTCGGCTATAGTTAATATTAATTTGAACATTTCGGATACGGAAGAGTTTTAATGGATCATTATTATTAAATGAATCAGTTAAACCAGACTTTCTATATATTGTTAAGGGGTGACTAATTAATTTACTCATAACAGTTTCGATTTTTTTAAAAGCTTTATCAGGGAATCCCCTATGGTATTGGTCGATACATTCTAGAATTCCATTGCAAATTGTACGTACCTTCTTAACATCATTGCCTTTCATATAATGATTAAGGAGAGTAAGGTATTCTTGAAACAAAGAATCAACAGTTCTGTAAAAGTCATAACCGTCCCAGCGCCTTGGTAAGTCCAAAAATTCATTTTCAACAATACGTATAAAATTATTTTTTGTGATATTCAGTATCAAAGCTTTCTTCTCCCTTATACGAAGAGAAGTTAATATTGCATCTGTTCTCTGCAACAAAACATCTCAAAATACATAATTCAAACAAATCTATAGACAGTCACTTATTTATATTACTCGTTGACTAAATAATACAATATAAAGTTAATTTTTACAATTATAATAATGTATGAATATTTAAAGCCACGACACTTATCACAAATCCTAACTCCAGCATATTCGACCGTTCATTTAATAAAAAAAATTCTCTCTTATCAAGTAAGTGATAAAAATTCATAAAAATTTGTATTTTTGTAAAATATTGGTCATACATGGTATAATGTATGTGCAACTTATAAGGAGGAAATATATGTGCATACATACAGA
>JAEZIU010000027.1 GCA_023436485.1 Bacillota bacterium
CCCATTTATCATATCCAGGATAAGTTGTAGACTTCTCTTTACCATTTTTTGTATAGGCAAATCAATAACTGTCATGCTTGGTTTTAATATACGGCTGGATACGATATCAGAGCAACCGATTATTTCGATATCCTCCGGAATACGTACTCCATTTTTTTGCAAAATTGAGTAAACTTCGTGACTATATCCCGACACAAGCAAAAAAAGTGCGGTAGGAAGAGGCTGTGACCCCAAAAGTTTTTCTGCACTTCGATAACCGCCTTCAGTGTCAAGGGTTTCAAGAATAATATGCTCCGGTAGCACAGTAATCCCGTACTTTTGGCATCCGTCTAAAAAGCCTGTTCTTCTCATGCTGAAATTCCTTGATAAAAGATTGGGACAAATTAAACCTGCTTTTTTATGTCCTCTTGCAGCAAGTAATTTAGCTACTTTTTCACCTGTATTGTAATTATCGATACATACTGTGCCGTATTTATCATTTTGCCTGTTAAACAATATTATAGGCATTGTGGAATTTGTTTCATACAAATAGTCAACATCGCTATCAGAGGCTCCAACAACTATTACTCCGTTAAACAACTGATTTTTAAAGATATCCTCCATTTTGCTGATTTCTGAATACTGATAAGGTTTAAATACAACTTCTACGTTTAATTTATCGTTTAGAATGCTATTTTGAATTCCATCAAAGAAGCTTACAATCAATTCTGAAGAATATACAGAAGGCCAAAGAATACCAATAATTGCAGCTGGATTGCCTGCTGACTGATTTCTTAAGCGGCGGGCATATATATTGGGCTTATAGCCTAATAATTTTGCTTCTTCCCATACCCGGTTCTGAGTCTTTTCAGAAATGCGCATTTTCTCGCCGCGTCCATTTAAAACAATGGATACAGTACCCGGTGAAAGATTTGTTTTTTGAGCTATTAATTTAATATTTGCATTAGCCATAGTATACTCCTAAAGGATATCTATTAACATATTATCATAATGTTTAAGCTAAAGTAAAATAAAAGGATTACTTTAAGCCGGAAGATTATATTTGAGAAAAAGCACCCCTGATAAAGGGTGCTTTTTCCGCAATTGTTGAATTACATATTAATGAGGAGATATGTAATTATTCTATTTAAATAAATCAGGTAAGATGTCATAAATATACTGATTAACCCAATTCCAATTATGAGTACCACCCTCGCCAACGATGAAATAGAAATTTCCTTTTTTCGTATCAGAGGAATAAATGAAGGTATCCTTCAATTGTTTCATAGCATCTACTTGAGGCTTCAGGTTAGGATATGCAATATCCAAGCTACCTGTAGCACAGAACAAGTAAAAATCTTGTGGTGTATAACCGGAATCTTTTACAACCTTTGCAAGATATTCAGCTGTTAGTGTTGCCTTTTCGCTTCCTGCTTTTTCACCTAAAATCCAACAGTCTCCACTCAATGGCATATAATATTTGAAATAGTCAAGACAGTGAATAAATGTATACCAGGTAGTTACAGAACCCATAGAAAATCCGCCGAATGCTCTATGTTCTCTAGTCGCTTTCAAATCTTCCAAAGATGCTGATTTAGTGTATGTATTATATGTAGTTTCTACTAGAGGAACAACATTTTTCATCAATTCTTCATGGAAGAGTGCAGTATCGTCTTTTCCACCGTAGAATGTAGGTGTTACAACGATAAGAGGTTCAATATCACCATTTGCAATCATATTGTCGATGATTTTCTTCATTTCTTTGTTCTGACCAGGTCCGCCAAAGATTAGGTTTTCATTCTCACCACCGCCGTGCATCAAATATAACACATTATATTTTTTTGTTTTATCGGAAGCGTCGTAACCGTAAGGAAGATATACATTCATCTTCTTAACATCTGTTCCGTTTTTCAGATTGGCAGCAGAGTACTCTAAGCTAACAATAGTACCCTGTTTCTCAGCATCTGTCCTATACTTGTCAGGAACTGTTTTAAAGTATTTTTCATTTGCAGCTTCATCAGTAAGAACTAATTTACCGATTGCTGCTTGTATTGCAGAATATTGTGCATCAATTTGTTTCTGAGTAGCTTTTTTATCTGCAATTACTTTTTTAGCAGCTGCAACAGCATCTTTTACTATATTTCCATTTTTATAAATTGTAAAATCAATTTTTTGAGTGCTTGCTATTAACTGTATAAGATCATATGGATTAAGTCCGCTAACTGCTCCCTTGGCCTTGCCTGTTAGCAATACTTGACCGAATTTTGTGGTGTCATTCCATGCACTTCCTGTTGCATCAAAAACATTGATAGTACCAACTCTTTCAGTACCCTTTGCATCATTTATTTGCAGTTCTATTCCAAGAACCTTGTCGTTTGCCGGTTTAGTTTTTAAAGCAACTCTTGCTTCTACTATATATCCATCCTTAGTCTTAGTCGTATATGTATAGAATCTTCCAATATCTCCAGTATCTACAGATTGAGAATTTTCACAATTAACTCTGAAATGTAAATCATCGGGGCCATATTCTTGTGTCTTATCATTATTTTCATTCAAGAATATTTCCATAGAATCATGCATATATGGTGTAT
>JAEZIU010000056.1 GCA_023436485.1 Bacillota bacterium
CAGCTGAACTAACAGTAGACAGTCATGTTGGATTAAAAGAACTGGTTTATGATGATTTTGAAAGTGCCGGAGCGTCAGATGCAAGAAAGCTATTTGATGACAGTACCTGTATAACCGATGAAATGGCATTGAAATATGAAGCTATTTTGCATTCAGGTCATGGGAAAACAGGAGATTTTCTGAGTAAAATTAATATTCCGACGCTGATTCTTGCCGGAGCAAAAGATAAGATACTTCCGGTTGAATTATCAGAACGAATGAATAGAGAAATAAAGCATTCTGAATTACATATATTTAAAACCTCAGGACATAGTTCAAACTTATCAGTTCCTAAAGAATTTAACGCAGTATGTAAAGAATTTTTAGAAAAGTACAATCAATAAGGGGGAGCACTATGAAAAAAGTATTGATAGTAGGTGGAGGAATTTCAGGGTTGTCTGCGGGGGTGTTTTCCCGGCTTAATGGATTTGAAACCGAGATATTCGAAGCACAAGCAAAGCCAGGCGGGGAATGTACTTCATGGAAGAGAAAAGATTATACCTTTGATGGAGCCATAAGATGGTTAATTGGTACAAAAAAAGGTACCGCCGCTTACGATATGTTTAAAACTTTAGGTGCTTTTGAAGACGATAAGATTGTAATGGAAGAAATATTCTTAACTGTTGAACATAATGGTAAAAAATTGTATTTCTATAGAGATGTAGATAAATTAAAAGAACACTTACTTGAAGTTGCTCCGGAAGATACAGAAATGATTAAGGAATTGTGTAAGTTTGCTAAAAAAGCAAAATCATTCGAAACACCCGTAGATAAGCATATGCCTGAAATGACAATATTTGATAATATTAAGTTTTCAATGAAAATGTCTTCTATGGGACCTATTATGATGAAGTATGGAAAAGTTGATGGAGTAGACTATTTTAAAAAGTTTAAGAGTACTCTTATTAGAAATGCACTAAAAACACTTGCTTTAGATACATTTCCGGCATATGCGCCAATTGCTCAACTCGGCTCAGTAGTTTCTTACGATGGTGGGTGGCCTTTGGGTGGATCAGCTGGTGTTTCTGATAATATTTGCAATAAATTTAAGGATTTAGGGGGAACAGTTCATTTAAGTTCACCTGTTAAAAGAGTAATACAAGAAAATGGTAAGGCTGTTGGAATTGAATTAGATAATGGACAAATTGTTAAGGGTGACTACGTTATATCTTCTACTGATATAACTATAACACTTAACAAACTTTTAGAAGGTAAAATTAAAGACGAGACATATAATGAAATTTTAAGTAGTAACAGTGGGGACTATACTTTTGCCAGCTGTGTTTTTGTTAGTTTAGGAATAGCTGCAGATTTATCAAAAGATATTTCTCCACTTGTAGTTTCTCTTAATAAACAGATTAAAATCGGTAATGACTTAATAGAAGACATTTATGTTAATACATTTAAACATGAAAAGTCATTTGCACCAGAAGGAAAAACTGCTGCGGTTGTAACAATGGATGTTTATGATTATAATTATTGGAAAAATTTGTATGACACAGATATTAATAAATATAAATCTGAAAAGGAACGAATTGCAAAAGCAGTTATAGAACAGATTGAAATATCATACCCCAAAGCAAAAGGAAAAATTGAGGTAGCAGAGGTTGCTACTCCGGTTACATATAATAGAATTTATGGGGCGTATAAAGGTGCCTGGATGGGATATGGAAGAAAGGTATCTGCAAAATACAGTAATCATAAATGTAAACTAGAGGGCATTGATAATTTTGCACTTGCCGGTCAGTGGATTTCAAGTCCGGGAGCTGTTACTATTTCAGCTTCAACAGGAAAATTTGCAGTTCAAGAAATATGTCAACAAGCAGACATAAAATTTAGGTCTAAGTAGGTGGAAAAAGTGCTTGATTATATTTGCCTAAAAACAAAGTGGCAAGCATTCGTTAATAATTGCTATATAATTCATAACACAGATAATAATCACGCCCTAATTGTTGATCCGTCATGGGAGATAGACAAGTTTAAACATGAAATTAGCCGATTAGGTTGTATTATAGACGCAATATTAATAACACATTCTCATTTTGACCATATAAATTTAGCTGACCAGTTATCTTTTACGTACGATTGTCCGGTATTTATTGAAGAACGAGAGATGTTAGCCCGTCCTTTTAGATGTAAAAATATTATCGAACTATCAGTACCAACGAACATATGCACTACAACAGCGCCTATAAAGTGTTTATTAACACCAGGGCATACTGCAGCAAGTGTAAGCTATATAATTGGAAACTTATTTCTCACTGGCGATTTATTATTTAACGAAGGATGTGGGCTTCCGGAGTGTGAAAGTATGGTGGAAAGTTTATATGTAAGTATAAGGAAAATAAAAGAACATATTAAAGATGAACTTATTTTACTGCCGGGGCATTCTTATGGTACAGAAGTAGGGAAAAGTATGAAAGCCGTATTTGAAAATAATATATACTTTTCTTTTAACAATTTAACAGATTTCAAGACATTTTTACTTAGAAATGGATTAAAAAGTATAAGTAGATTCACATGAGAATAACGATGGAAGAGTTTCTTTTCAGAAAAGCGAGGGATAAAATGAAGACGTTTGTTTTTTGTGGACAAGGCTCACAAATAGTTGGAATGGGGAAGGATTATTTTGATGAATTCACGGA
>JAEZIU010000122.1 GCA_023436485.1 Bacillota bacterium
GGGTGTTAATCTTAGTTTATCTAATTTAAACGGAGCAAACTTTAGTTATGCAAAATTAAGAAATATTAAGTGCAATGAAACTAACTTCACTGGTGCTTTGTTAACAGAATCGGATTTACTAAGAGCAATTCTCGAAAATTCAGACTTTACTAGTGTTGATTTTAGAGGAGCAGATTTAAAAGAAGTAAGTTATAAAAATTCTATTTTTCATGATGCAAATTTTAAAGGTGCAAGAAATATTGATATTAATAGCTTGCTTGAGAGTAAATCTTTAAAAAAAGCAAAATTTGATGAAAATATTAGGGTACAAGTAGAAACAAAAAAGCCAGAACTGCTGAAAAAATAAAATCCTGTTGAGTTAAAAAAATTATGTAATAATTTCCTTAACTCAGCAGGATTTAAACCTGCATCTCCTATTAATACTTCCTAAGTATGTACTGTACGTAAATATTTATGAGTCCAATAGGTACTTTATCATATTAAGCTATGAGCGTAATATAAATTTATCACAGTCTTTCATAAAAGTCAAAGATAAAAACACTTGCTATATAACCTATGTCGAAGAGAACATACATAATTGATTATCGTAAAGAATTATTTAGTGCTAATATATAAAACAGAATACAATTTCTAAAGGAGTAGTATGACAAATTGAATTGAAAATGTATTCAAAATGGAATCGGTCGCCCTTCCGACGCCCAAAATCTCGGCATTCTCATGTGATGTTATTTATAAGTATTTATTAGTATTTTCGTATATCGTCGTTAAACGGTAGACATTTTTGTCACATTATCGCAAGATGCAAAGAAGGCTCTCAAGGTATTAACCTTGAAAGCCTTTTCCTTTGGCGGAGAGAGTGGGATTCGAACCCACGGTGAGTATTACCCCACACACGATTTCCAGTCGTGCGCCTTAGACCAGCTCAGCCATCTCTCCATAAAAATATTCAGTTCAGCTTTTAAGCTGCCTTTTTATTTTACAATAGGTCATGCTCAATGTCAACAAAAAAGTGTACCGTATTATTTGTAATATGTTAACAATATTTTTCAAAAAAAATGGACTTGCTTTAAACAAGTCCTAAGGAGTATGTATGCTAATTTTATGTTGCTTACAGTTGTAAAATTACAAGGCATGAAGATTAAGTTCTTCATCAAAGTCCGGAAAGATTTCATTACAGCTCTGGAAAACAATCTCCTGAGAGGTACGTCTTATCTCGTTTATTTCCTCAATATTTTGGTTGAGACAATACTTTACATCATAATCAAGAGTATTTACTTCGTTAATAAGCTTAACCGTGTCTTTAAGGGACATGGCACGTCTGTAAGGTCTTTCTTCCGTAAGAGCTGTAAACATGTCGCTTACGGCCAATATTCGGGAACCCAGGTCAAGACTTCTTGAGTCCAACCCAAAGGGATAACCCGAACCATCAAGCTTTTCATGGTGGAATGCTGCCCAATCACGAACTTTTCCCAAACCTGGAATTGAGTCCAGTATCCGGTAGGTGTGATATGGATGTGCTTTCATAAGATTGAATTCATAGTGGTCTAAGGGCCCGGGTTTTTCTAAAATACTCTCCGGGATACACAGTTTACCCAAATCATGCATTAGCCCCGCTGAATGCATCAGTCTGCTGTCGCAAGCAGAAAAGCCCAGTTTGGAGGCCAAAGCACTTGCACTTGCAGCCACACCTATTGAGTGGGTAGCTGTAAATTTACTTCTGAAATCTATAATTCTGTGTGCGATATCTGCATATTGAATTAAAAGCTTGCTATTAATATAAACCTTGTATGGCGACATTATTTTGCGTAGCAAATCCTCAAGATTAGTTATAGTAATATCAAACCAAAAATAAGGTTTTGAAGCTAGGTTCTCAAACGCATCCACTGCCGCAGGCATGAACATTGTATTTTTACCGCTATTAATCATTTTGCTTATATATTTTTTCTGTTGTAAGATTTCCTGGTTAGGATTTATCAGTATATCAATTCTGTCTGCTAAATGTAAAATATGACTAAACTTTGGTACCTTGTAGAGTTCAAGTCGTTTATTGAGTTTTTCGTTCCAAAAAACATGGTGATATTTTATGATATCAGCAGCAGTCTTTAACTCATCAGCATCTCTGAGGATAAACCATCCTTTATACCCATGGTTATGTCTGTTGGAATAGGAATTGTCAAATCCAAACTCGAATATGGAACTCCTTTCAAACAAATTAACGGCACCGCAATCATGAAGTAATCCGGCCAGTACTAAATCCTTAATCTCATTCTCTGAATAACCCATTTCTTTAGCGATACAATAAGAGATGTATGCAACTCTCTTGTGATGATTTGAAATATTAGGGTTAATCAAATCTATAGCACTCGATAGTGCTATAACAATATCTATAATCGGTATGTATTGATCCATTTTATACCTCGAAATATGTAGAAAAATGATATAATCTGCCGTTCTAGTTATATATTACTACAAATTATGACAAAAGAAAACAAAAAAATCGAAAATTTGCAAATATTTCTTCAAGTAGCAATAATTAAACTATATTTAGTTAATAATTAAAGGAAAATATAGTATAATCTTAATAATATTAATATCTTATATGAAAGGTGAAATTATGCTTACAATAAGTAATTTATCAAAAACTTATAAAGGCGGTAAAAAGGCAGTAGACAATTTAACATTGGAAATTCAAAAAGGTGATATATATGGATTCATAGGGCACAACGGAGCAGGGAAAACAACAACCATAAAGTGTGTAACGGGTATTCTTGAATTTTCAGAGGGAGATATTCGGATAGACGGTAAATCCATAAAAACAGACCCACTTGAATGTAAAAGAATGATTGCGTATATACCTGATAATCCGGACCTTTATGAGAACATGACGGGAATTCAATATCTCAACTTTATTTCTGACGTTTTCTTAATTTCAGCAAAAGACAGAGAAAAATCTATTAAAGAGTACGCAGATTTGATGGAACTTACAGAGAGTCTGGGGGACTTGATTTCATCTTATTCCCATGGTATGAAACAAAAGCTTGCTATTATTTCGGCACTGGTTCATAACCCCAGCCTGTATATAATGGACGAACCTTTTGTCGGACTTGACCCAAAGGCAGCACATACTCTTAAAGAGATAATGAAAGAAAAATGTAGGCAAGGAAGTGCGATATTCTTTTCAACCCATGTTTTAGAGGTTGCAGAGAAGCTTTGTAACAAGATAGCCATTATAAAGGACGGAAAGCTTATTACCAGTGGTGAAACCGACACTGTAAGAGGAAACAGCTCACTTGAGCAATTATTTTTGGAGTTGATAGATAATGAATAGTATATTTCTTTTAATTAAAGCAAACATAATTAATTCTTGGGGGATAAACAAGGCACTAAAATCAAAATCCACTTCGGAAAAGGTAAAGACTGCACTGCTGGGGTTACTCATAGTGTATGCTTTTTGTATGCTGACCTTCACAATGTTTATGTTATACTACCCCCTTGGTAAGATTCTTGCAGAGTTGAATTCACTGGAGCTGCTTATAGGAAGCTCTATCCTGTCAACTACTCTGTTCTCACTTTTTATGAGTATTTACAAGATACCGGGATATCTGTTTTCTTTCAGGGATTTTGATTTACTCATGTCTCTGCCTGTAAAACCATCGGCGGTTCTGGTAAGTAAGATGATTTTTGTTTATCTTTCGAACCTTGCCATAAGTGTACTTGTTGGAATTCCTTCACTGGTCATTTACGGGATAAACACTCACGGCGGACTAATGTACTATATTTTTGTTGCAGTAGCAACATTGTTTGTACCCCTTATTCCAATATCCATAGGTGCTGTTTTAGCTTATATACTTGGACGTATATCTTCAAGGTTCAGATCTACTAATGTTTTGATGTTGATAGGCACCTTTGTAATTATTATTGCATTTATGGTTCTGCCAAACATGATTACCGGAGTTAATCAAGAGCAAGTACAGAATGCTATTCCGGCAATATCCAATGTGATAAAGGTTCTTTTCTGGACAAACCTGTATATTAAAGCATTAAGTAACACAAATATTTTGTATCTTGCAGCATTTTTGCTGGTGAGTGCAGCAGTTTTCAGTGCATTCATTTTTATATTCTCAAGAGGGTTTAAGACGATTAATTCAAGAATGTCCGAAAAATACAAGGCATCTAATTACAAGCTTACGAGGCTCAAGGCGTCAGGTGTAATGAAGGCTTTGTATTTCAAGGAATTCAGATTCTATTTGTCTTCATATATATATGTAACTAATACTGCAGTAGGGGTAATAATGATGCTGATTTTTTCCTTGGCTGTTGCAGTATTTGGCAAAGATAAGGTTGCGGTGATGTTGGAACTGCCGATGGCGGGCTCGTATATAGCACCGGTAGTTGCACTGGTCTTTGCATTTTGTATCAGTTTTACCTTTGTTACGGCTGCATCAATCTCGCTTGAAGGAAAAAGCCTTTGGATTATTAAATCTCTTCCTTTAAAAATAGAGAGTATACTTTGGAGTAAAATACTCCTCAATATGACTCTGACTATTCCTGCAGTTATCGTAAATATTGTAATTGTGGCATTTGCTTTTAAAATGAGTGCTGAAACAGTTATTGTTCTGTTTGTACTCTCGTTGCTATTGTGTATTGTTTCTCCTGTTATAGGTATTTTGGTAAACCTATACTTCCCAAAACTAGAGTGGACTTCACAGGTTGCAGTAGTAAAACAAAGTGCAAGTATTTTTGTAACCATGATTGCCAACGTTATAATAATGGGAGTTCCGGCGGTTCTGTTTGTTCTTATAAAGCCTTCCAACACAAATCTGTTTATGGAACTGACTTGTGTCGCTCTGGCTATATTGGGATATATACTTATAAAAGCATTAAGTACTGTAGGCGTTAAAAAGTTCAAGGAATTAATATAATACTAAGTAAAAGGCCGGAGGAAAGCATTGAACAAATGCTCTCTAGGCCTTTTGAAGTTTATATTCGGCAAAGGATATACCTACAACTTTTTTAAAGCACTTTACAAAGTAGTTGGGGTCCGGGATTCCAATCATTTGTGCCAATTGATAGGCCTTACAGTCCTGTTCTTTAAGTATTGATTTTGCATTATCTATCCGTACTTTTGTAAGGTAATCTGAAAAGGTAATACCCATGCTTTTTTTGAATAAACGGCTTAAATAGCTTGAATTAATATAAAATTTATCTGCAACTACTTTTAAAGTAAGGTTGTTGTCACTATAGTTTTCATCTATATATTTTTTAATTTCAGCTACAATAGACTTACTTTTACTGTTTAAAGCTTCTGTTATAAGGTTGGAAGCTTTTTCAATTACTCCGAGAATGGTAATTTCTATATCAGAATACTTTTCCATTTTGAATATGTCCAGTAAGAAATCACCTGATAAAGAAAGTGTTCCTGCAAAAGGAATCTTCATTTCAGAAAGAAGCTCCTTTGTATAATTACACATGTTTATAGAAAATATCTTTACCGCATCAAGATTATTTATATTTTCCCTTGTATAGTTATATAGCACCTTTCTGGTGATTTCCAAGGCCTTGGAAGTCGCCCCGGATTTTATTGCGAGCTTCATATTATCTGTCAGCAAACTATGGTCAAAGGCTGTGCCATTGTCAAACTCACTCATTTGGGAATCTGCATAAATTACTTCATCTCCGGTAATATAGCACAGATTTAACGCATTCAAAGCTTGACGGTAGGATTTGCACACATTATCAAGGGAATGCACCTCCAGGCCTATGCCGCAGGATACTGAGGCTGAAAAGTGTTTCCTGAAATAAAAAGATGCGTGTTCTGAAACATCGCTTAATGAAATTGACTTATCATTATTAAGCAATACTATATTACTTTGAATATCTGTAAAAACATAGGCAAGGCTATTTTTGAAGTATAAGTCCATAATATAGCTGCAACAGTTTTCCAGAAGCATCTGTCTTTCAAGATTATTATATTTACTTTTTTCTATTCCAACATTAATTAATGAAACCTGATACAAATTATAATCATTATCAAAACTTATATTCATCATCTTCAGCTCGTCAGCCTGAAAGGTAAAATTTCTGTTTAAAACAAGGTCATTAAGAACCTTGTTCTGAAAAACTATGATATTGCTTTGCATGTACTGGTGAGACAGTTCCAGCCTTCCCAGACGTTCTCTGGTTTCTCTTATACTGTTTCCCACCTTGGAAAGAACTTTGTAAATAGTATCTTTATTAATGGGCTTCAATATAAAGTCTGATACTCCTATAGAAACCGCATTCTGTGCATAAGAAAACTCATCGTGTGCCGTGAGAATAATAATAGAAATGTCCGGATGAGTCTCCTTGATTTTTTTACTCAGTGTTAATCCGTCCATATAAGGCATCTGAATATCAGTAATCACAATGTCAGGGGTTAGCTCGTCCAGCATATCAAGGGCTTCAAGTCCGCTGGTGGCATCACCGACAGCTTCCATCCCCAGTTCATTCCAGTCAATGGATATTTTTAAAAGATCCCTTGTGTTGCTTTCATCATCAACTATCATAACTTTCAAAGGTTTATCAGTCATCTTTACCCTCCTCTAAAGGAATTTTGAGTGTTACTTTTGTACCTGAATACTTACTGCTTTCTACCATATATATATCATCGCTGCCATAATGTAGCTTTAGACGCTGTATTGTCCCTCTTAGCCCAAAGCTGGCTTGATTACCTGCAAGATTTTCATCTGAAATACTGTTGATTTCATGTTCATCAATTCCAACGCCATCATCTTCAACGGACAATATGAGACAACCTCCATTAATATGTGCTGATGTTTTTATAAACCCGGGTTCACCGCTGGGCCTGATACCGTGATATATACTGTTTTCTACTAACGGCTGAAGTATATTCTTTAGTATTTTTATTTGGTTTGTATCCGGGGCAATATCGTATTCGTCGCTAATCATCTCACCATACCGTAGCTTTTGAAGTAACAGATAGTTTTGTATCTGACGAACTTCATTTTCCAGGCTGATAACTTCTGAACCCTTGCTGAGGCTGATTCTGCAAAAGCTTCCCAGAGCATTGACTGCTTCATAAACTGCTTGGTTGTTGCCGGATAATGCCAGGTAAGCAATATTATCAAGAGTATTGTATAAAAAGTGGGGCTTGATTTGTTCATTCAGAACATCCAGTTCAAATTTACGCTTTTTCTTTTCTTCATCTAAGAGCTTAATTATAAGATTGTTTATTTCCATAATCATCAGATTGTAATTGTTTTTTAGTTCACCTATTTCATCGTTTCCCGTGTTATAGCTTACCCGTTTGAAAACCCCGTTTGAGACACCCTGCATTGAGTTGATAAGCTTCTTAATAGGCGAGGTTATGAGGCTTGCGGTAAAAAGTGAAGCTATTACAAATAAAAAGATAGTAATTCCAATAAACAACACATACAGTGCATTAAGAGTTCTAATTGCAGGCGACTTGGAAGAGAGACTGGTACAACTTATTATTTTCCAGCCTGTATCAGGCATATCAGACTTGAATACCAGTAATCTTTTATTGTTAATGGTTATTATATCCTCGTTTACGGATGTTCCTGTAAGGTATGGATTATACATCGCGTAGGCATCGTCGTTTTTAATAACAGGATTATTATTTGCATCAAGAATTATAAAGGACGAACCTCCGTTTTCACTGGTTTCATCAACAACGTCTGCTATGCTGTCCTGAGATATGTTCAAAATCAGAACTCCAATGGGCTTGAGACTGTCAAGGTCATTTAAAATTCGCATTACGGAAACAAGGTTTTTACCGGAATATGTTTTTAGGGTGTTTTCAGCATTTATAGCTATTTTATATCCACCGTTGAGTTTTACAAGTTCATCAAACCACGGTGCCTTTTTAACATCTTCTACACTTGAAACTGTAAGGTTTTTATTGGTTCGCAGCACTGAACCGTGTAAGTCATAAAGATAAATTGAATCAATATTCGGAAAGGTTATATGAATGTTGAACATAACCTCGTTAGCACTTTTAGACAAGCCCCGGGAAGGCTTATCCGACTCAAGGTATGACCTTATAAGTGAGCTTGTAGTCATCATCTTGGATACGTTATTTGCGTTGTCAATCATTGTGTTAATATTTGTACGTATAAGCTCCGTTGTCTCATGGGAACGCTGACGTACCTGACTTAGTGTTTCGTTTTTTATTACATTGACATAAATAACCGCACTAATTATTACATAAAAAAGCATAAATACCATAAAGATAATAAGCATTTTGCTTCTTATAGTAGTGTTTAAAAACATGCTTTTAACTGTTTCCATAAAATGCTTGAAAGATTTCATATATAACTCCGTAAAAATGCAGATAATAGTTTCAGATGAGCGTATTAAGTTATTATACCATACGCAAATTAGAGATTGACATAAAGTTATTATGCATATTGTGTAAATATTTCAGAAATAGGATTGGCGGCGGTTTAAAGCAATTCTATGAGTAAAAATAATGCACAATTATAGGTAACCATTTTACGTTTACTTTATGCAACATTACCTATACTATTACCATATCACATTATTTCAAGGAGGAATAAGGATGAACAAAATGTCAGTGGCAAAAAGAGGAGCAGCATTTATACTGGCGGGAGCATTAACAGTCGGAATGGTGGCATGCGGTAAGAATACAACAGGTAACAATGCCACAGGAACAACTAATAATGCAGGTGGAAATAATGCTAAAAATGTTGAACTCAAATTCAGTCATATTTGGGGATCAGCAGCAGACCCGTTTACACCCGCAGCTAAGAAAGTTATCGAAGACTATCAGAAGGCAAATACAAATGTAAAAATCAAGGTTGATACTAACGAAAATGAAGCATATAAAACAAAAATTAAAGCAATGGCGGCAGCAAATGAGCTTCCTGATATTTTTTCTACATGGGGCGGCGGTTTCTCAGAGCCATTCGTTAAGTCAAATTCTGTAGTACAACTTGATTCATATTTGACTGATGATATGAAGAATAAGATGGTTAACGGTGCATTAACCAACGTGACTTATGATGGAAAGGTTTACGGATTACCATTTTTCCTTTCCTGCGGAGCAATGTTTGTAAATACAGAACTTTTTGAAAAGAATGGAGTCAAGGTTCCTACTACCTGGGAAGAACTTCTTACAGCAGTAAAAACCTTCAAGTCCAAAGGAATAACTCCTATGGCTGTTTCAGGTAAGGACAAATGGACAATAGCAATGTACTTTGATGTAATGGCATTAAGAGCTGCAGGACCTGAAAAGGTAACAAAGACTCTTACAAAACAAGGTTCATTCAAGGATCCTGAATTCCTGAATGCAGCTAACAGATTTAAAGAGTTGATTGATGCAGGAGCATTCTCAAAGGGCGCTGCCGGAGTGTCAAATGATGAAGCTGAAGTGCCATTCTTTGAAGGAAAGATACCAATGATGTTCAAAGGTAGCTGGACAGCAGGAAAAGCGGGTTCAAAGGATTCAAAGGTTGCAGGAAAAATCAAGGCAATATCCTTCCCGTCAATACCGGGCGGTCTTGGAAATCCAAAGCAGTTTACAGGCGGAGCTGTTGACGCTGTAATGGTAAGTGCAAATTCAAAGAACAAAGAAGAAGCAATTAAGTTCCAGAAGTATTTCGCTGAAAACATGTCCAAGGAATCATACCTGTCTGGTGCATCAATGCCGGCATGGAAAACAGATGTTGACGAAAGCAAGCTGAACCCTTCACTTGTTGATGTTGTTAATCTGACTAAGGACGCTGAATCATTTACAATCTGGTGGGATACACTTCTTGCAGGTAAAGATACGGAAACTTACCTCAATGCTCTACAGGAATTATTTATGGGTACAAAAACTCCTCAACAGTTTGTTGACAGTTTACAGACAATTTACAATAAATAATCAAAGATAATAAACAAAAGGCGTCCATTTGTTTGCTTAAGTAAATAACACATGGCAAAGAATGGACGCCAAATTATTTGAACATATTTTTATAGAAGGAAGTGAGTTTGGTGGATAGAGTTTTAGGCAATAAGAAAGCAATAGTATTTTTCCTGTTTCCGGCTTTAGTGATATTTATAGGATTAATTATAATACCTATCATAATGTCAACATACTACAGCATGCAGGAATGGTCGGGATTTGGTAAAGGTACTTTTATAGGTCTGCAAAACTATAAAGGACTTCTTTCTGATCCGATATTTGTGAAATCAGCAGTAAACTCATTGATTTTAGCAGTAGCATCGGTATTTATACAGCTTCCGATTTCGTTGCTTCTGGCTCTGACACTCGCAAAAGGTGTTAAGTTTGAAAAGAGCCTTGTAACTATTTACTTTATACCGGTTATTATTTCTACAGTTGTTATAGGACAACTCTGGATGAAAATATATAATCCAGATTATGGAATTCTAAATTTATTATTAAAGAATATAGGATTGGGTTCTCTTGCATCAGAGTGGCTGGGTGACCCTAAACGAGCACTGACTGCTACATTTATTCCGATCATATGGCAGTACATCGGATATCATATGCTTTTAATGTATGCAGGTATAAAATCAATTTCCACTGATGTTTTCGAAGCCGCAGTAATTGACGGATCATCATGGTGGAATACATCTATGAAAATAACAATACCAATGTTGAAGCCTGTATTGAATGTGTCAGTTATATTTGCTGTTACAGGCGCACTGAAAGTATTTGATCTTGTATATGTTTTAACAGGCGGAGGACCTGCACACGCAAGTGAAGTAATAGGCACATATATGGTAAGTACAATATTTAAAGGAAACCAGTACGGATATGGTAGTGCAATGGCGGTATTTGTTATTCTTGAATGTTTTGCCTTATCAATTCTGGTTGGTTTATTATTCAGGGAAAAGAGGGAAGCAAAATGAGTGACATAGTTCAGGACAAAGTATCCAGATTTCCTGCATCAAAAATTTTTATGTATATAGCACTTTTTATAGTAGCAGTCATTCAGCTGTTTCCTCTCTATTGGATGTTCTCTTTCTCGCTGAAGGATAATGCCGAAATTTTCGGGGGAAACCCTATAGGGCTTCCGGGAAAATGGTTGTGGTCGAACTACAGTAGCGCATTAATGCAGGGGAATGTGGGAAGGTATTTTTTTAACAGTATTATTGTAACAGGAGCTACAATAATATTTACAAGTATAATAGCCGTTATGGCTTCATATGCATTAACCAGAATGGTGTTTAAACTTAGAAAGCCGTTGAATTCACTCTTTGTACTTGGACTCACGGTACCTCTCCATTCAGCACTCCTTCCGATATTTGTAATGCTCAGAAATCTTAAAATGGTTAATTCCTATTGGGCTTTAATAGTTCCATATACAGCGTTTGCAATACCAATGGCATTACTGATTTTTTCAGGGTTCATGGGTTCTATTCCCAGGGAAATGGAAGAAGCCGCATGTATAGACGGTTGCAGTATCTATAAAATATTTTTTACAATAATACTTCCACTCATGAGACCGGCAATTGCCACAGTTACAATCTTTACATTCCTTCAGGCATGGAATGAGCTTATGTATGCGGTTGTGTTCATAAGTGATGCAAAATTCAAGACACTGACAGTTGGTATTCAGTCTCTGGCAGGACAATATACTACCGAATGGGGACCTATAGGAGCCGGCCTGATGGTTGCAACAATTCCAACTCTCATCATTTATGCAATAATGAGTAAAAAAGTTCAGGATAGTCTTGTTGTTGGAGCAGTAAAAGGCTAAAAATACTTTATAATACCACTTGGTATGCTGTATAATAGGATACCAAGTGGTGCTATATTATTATACGCTTAATGCGAATTGTGGAGGTAGTACATGGAAAACCCAAAATATTTAGACAAGAGTCTTTCGTTCAAGGAAAGAGCGGAAGATATTGTATCAAGAATGACATTGGAAGAGAAAGCTTCACAACTTAGGTACGACGCACAACCTGTAGAAAGACTGGGAATTCCCAGATATAACTGGTGGAACGAAGCTTTGCACGGAGTTGCAAGAGCTGGAATTGCAACAGTGTTCCCACAGGCTATAGGAATGGCGGCAATATTCGATGATGAATTTCTCGAAAAAATAGCAGATGTTATTTCAACAGAAGGAAGAGCTAAATATAATGAGAGTGCAAAAAAAGGTGACAGGGATATATACAAAGGTATAACCTTCTGGTCGCCTAATGTTAATATATTCAGGGACCCAAGGTGGGGGCGAGGACATGAAACCTATGGAGAAGATCCTTATCTGACTTCCAGACTTGGAGTTGCATTTGTAAAGGGCTTGCAAGGCGATGGAAAATATCTTAAAACAGCTGCCTGTGCAAAACACTATGCGGTTCACAGCGGACCGGAGGACGACAGACATCACTTTGATGCGGTTGTTTCACAAAAGGATTTGTATGAAACTTACCTGCCTGCTTTTGAAGCACTTGTTAAGGAAGCAAAGGTTGAATCAGTGATGGGAGCCTACAACAGAACAAACGGAGAACCCTGCAACGGAAGTAAAACCCTCTTGAAGGATATTTTAAGAGACGGATGGGGCTTCGACGGACACGTTGTTTCGGATTGCTGGGCAATTAAGGATTTCCACGAAGGACACGGGGTTACCAAAACACCAACAGAATCTGTGGCACTTGCATTAAAGAGTGGTTGCGACCTTAACTGCGGAAATATGTATCTTCTTATTCTACTTGCACTTAAAGAAGGCAGAATAACGGAGGAGGATATTGACCGTGCAGCTATCAGACTTATGACAACCAGAATGAAGCTGGGTATGTTTGATGATGACTGTGAATTTGATAAAATTCCTTATGAAGTAAATGATTCAATAGAACACAATAAACTTTCACTTGAAGCTGCAAAAAAATCAATGGTCTTGCTTAAAAATGACGGATTATTACCATTGGACAGCAAAAAGATTAAAAATATAGCTGTTATCGGGCCAAACGCAGACAGTAGTTTAGCACTAAGGGCCAACTACAGCGGAACTCCATCTCAAAATATAACTATCCTTGACGGTATACGAAAAAGAGTTACCGAAGATACACGGGTATGGTATTCAGTGGGCAGTCACCTTTTCATGAACAGAGAAGAGGATCTTGCACAGCCTGATGACAGAATCAAAGAGGCTGTTTCTATGGCAGAGAGAAGTGATGTAGTCGTTCTGTGTCTCGGACTTGACGCTTCAGTAGAAGGTGAACAGAACGATCAGGGTACAGCAATACTGGATGCGGGAGGTGACAAGGCTGACCTAAATCTGCCTGAATCCCAGAGAAACCTGTTAAATGCGGTTCTTGCAACAGGCAAGCCTACTATCGTAGCATTGCTCGCAGGAAGTGCCATGTCAATTGGCGAAGCCGCAGACAAGGCAGCAGCCATAGTTCAGTGCTGGTATCCGGGTTCAAGGGGTGGCCTTGCATTTGCAGAAATGATATTCGGAGATTATTCTCCGGCAGGAAGACTTCCTGTTACCTTCTACAAATCTACAGAGGAGCTTCCTCCATTTGCAGACTACTCAATGGAAAACAGAACCTACAAATTTATGAAGGGCGAAGCATTGTATCCTTTCGGATTCGGTCTATCCTATACAAATTTTGAGTACTCCAATATAGTGTGTCCTCAGACTGTAAATAATGGAGGGAACCTGTCTGTATCGGTAGATGTTCAGAATACGGGAAGCGTTGATTCAGATGAAGTTGTACAGGTATATATAAAGGATATGGAAGCTTCAGTTAGAGTTCCTAAACACAGTCTTTGTGGCTTTAAGCGAATACATTTAAAGAGCGGTGAAAAGAAAACCGTGACTTTTGAAATAGATTCAATTGCAATGACCATAGTAGACGAAGCAGGAAAACGTTGTATTGAAAATGGTGAATTTACATTATATGTTGGCGGGTTACAACCTGACAAGGCCAGTGAGAGATTATCAGGTAAGAAGCCGCTGGAAGCATTGTTTAATGTAAAATAAATTGAGAAAACAAAAATAACGGCCGGGGAAAATTGGTTTTCCCGGTTTTTTTGTATTCGATTTTATTATATAACAGCCACAAAATACAAAGCTGAGCTATAAAATATTCTGATACTGAAATAGAAGTCAGGGAATCTGAAAAGCAAATGCTGCTCATTAATCCTACACATGAATACGGTGTTACCTTTGAACGGGCTATTGACAGTGTTTACATAAATAAAACTTACTATAATATTAATATGGCTGCCGATATTGAAGAAGGTATTTATGAAGACTTTTGCAGGTTGGTATAAAAAATGGATATCCCCTTATATTAATAGGTATCATAATACGTGACAGATTTATGGAAAGACTAAAGTAAATTAATAAATGTTAGTAACCCGGATATGCTTATAATCATGAGTTTGAACGACATTATTAGTTTACATGGCAGATAAATAGTGATACAATTAGCTAAAAATAAACAGATAAATGTAATCTGTCACAAATTATGGTATTAAGGAGATTTCTATTGTATGAATGATCAGAAAGGAAAGAGTACTAATTCAATAGATGAATTTGATATATCAGATTCAAGACCTAAATTCCCAAAACGTGCTATCGTAACCGCTGGTATGCCATACGGAAACAAAGAACTTCACCTTGGACATATTGGTGGGGTTTTTATACATGCAGATACCTATGCCCGTTTTCTTAAAGACCGTATTGGAAAAGAAAATGTAATCTTTGTATCGGGTACTGACTGCTACGGCTCTCCTATATTGGAATATTATCGTAAATTAGTTGATAGCGGGTCTTTTGATGGTACTATAGATGAATTTGTTACGTATAATCATAAAAAGCAAAAAGAAGTACTTGATTCATATCAAATCGACATAAGTATTTTTGCAGCTTCGGCGTTGGGACGTGCAGCCGAAATTCATCAAAAAGTTTCTTCTGATTTTATAAATAAGCTGTATTCAAACGGACATCTTAAAAAGACTACTACATCCCAGTTCTACGATCCGGAACTTGATGTTTTTCTTAATGGCCGTCAGGTTGTAGGACAATGCCCGATTGCCGGATGTTCCTCGGAAAGAGGCTATGCAGATGAATGTTCACTGGGCCATCAGTATATGCCCATAGATTTAATTAACCCTAAGAGTACTTTGTCAGGCAAGAAACCTGAAATGAGAGATGTAACCAATTGGTACTTTGAACTTGACGAATTCCACGATTTTCTTACCCAGTGGGTAAGCCAGTTGGAACTGGACAAAAGCTCCAGAAAATTTGTAATCAAAAGCATTGGAGAGTTTTTAGAACCACCGGCTATTTATGTTAAAAGAGACCAAATGGATATAGTGGATTCTATCAAGGGGAAACTTCCTGAATATGAATTGAGCGATGAAAAAAACAAGTCATCTGTGCTGCTGGTATTTAAAACTCTGGGAGAGAGAGAAGCAGCGTGCCTAGTGCTTGCTGAAAACGGTATTCGTTTTCGTACGGGAAAAACTCTTGTACCTTTCAGACTGACAGGTAATGTTTCATGGGGAGTTCCTTCGCCTGTATTAGAGGATATGAAGGACTTAACCATATGGGTTTGGCCCGAATCTCTTTGGGCTCCTATATCGTTTACAAAGACATATCTGGAACAACAAAAGGAAGACTCAAATGCTTGGAAAGACTGGTGGTGCTCTAAAGAAGCACAGGTATATCAGTTTATAGGTGAAGATAATATCTATTTCTACGGACCCGTAGAAATGGCTATGTTTATGGGAAGTCAGGGCAAAGAGGTGTCGGCCAATCCGCCGGAAGGCGAGTTGCAGCTACCCAAATTGATATGTAATAACCATGTATTGTTTTTAAATAAAAAAGCCAGCAGCAGTAGTGAAATCAAGCCGCCAAAGGCTGATGAATTACTTAATCACTATACATTTGAGCAATTAAGAGCTCATTTCCTTAGCCTTGGACTAGGAATTAAAAGTGTAGGTTTCCAGCCTAAACCTTTCAATCCCAATGCCAATGAAAAGGACAGCGACCCTGTACTAAAAGAAGGAAACCTGTTGGCAAATGTATTTAACAGGGCAGTAAGGTCATGCTTCTATACCGCACAGAAATATTATGAAGGTAAAGTGCCTGTTGCTGAAGTAAGCAGTGAGATTATTGAGGAATCAAAAAAGACCATAATTGAATTTGAAAGATTGATGTACAAAACAGATTTTCATTTGGTAATGAGTCTCATGGACAGTTACATTAGAAATATTAATAAATACTGGTCAAAGTATATTAAGCAGGCAGAGCAGGATAATGATGAAGAACTCAGAACAAAGGTATTGGTTGATGCTTTGCATATGGTGAGAACCGCAACTGTTCTTATGCATCCTATTGCACCTAAGGGAACAGAGATGATACTTGAGTATCTCAACCTTGGCGAAGAATTCTGGAATTGGGAGCGTATATTTGATACCATTTATGATTTTATGGAGGATCCTGAAAATCATAAACTCAAGTTCCTGGAACCAAGAGTTGATTTCTTTGAAAAGCATCCAAGCCAGTTACAAGAAAAAAATTAACTTAACGCATAAAATCTTAGGTAACCTGTCAAAATAAAAATTGATGTTATTTTAACTTTTGGAGGTAAAACCTAATGTCAAAAAAACAGCAGCCTGATCAAAGAAAAGCAAGAGTTAAGACAAGTGCCGGGCAGGTTCCCAATCCCGGTCAGAAGGCAAATACAGAAGTTACTACTCCAAAGTAAATTTTATATTAAAAAGGAAAAACCAGCTACCGCTGGTTTTTCCTTTTTTTATCATAAACTTTTTTATATCTGAATCCATATTTCAAACATAAAAAAGTTTATTTTAAAGAATACTGTAAATAAGCTTGATAATAGTAATAATTATGATACAATATTCCTGTATTTTTGACAATATTATTCAAAATATGCCATAAAACTACCTTGTTTTTCAAAACATTGGTAATAAGTTTATGGCGACATGATTCAG
Organism: Bacillota bacterium; assembly: GCA_023436485.1. Taxonomy (GTDB): domain Bacteria; phylum Bacillota; class Clostridia; order Acetivibrionales; family DSM-1351; genus Ruminiclostridium. The sequence goes on from JAEZIU010000122.1 coordinate 16,967, forward strand.
GAGGCGGAATAATGAGTTTTTTTGAAAGGCAATTCAAACTAAAGGAGAGCGGAACAAACGTTGCAACTGAAGCAATGGCTGGATTCACTACCTTTTTTACAATGGCCTATGTCATTTTTGTAAACCCTACTATTCTAGGTCAGACAGGGATTCCTAAGGGTGGAGTTTATGTTGCAACAATACTTGCAGCAGTCGTAGGAACTCTTATTATGGGGTTATTCGCTAATGTTCCATACGCACAGGCTCCGGGTATGGGATTAAACGCATTTTTTACTTTTACGGTTGTATTCGGATTGGGGTACACTTGGCAGCAAGCCATGGCAATGGTGTTTATCTGCGGTGTCATAAATATAATTATTACGGTAACTCAGATAAGAAAATTGATTATTAAGGCGATTCCTGAATCACTTCAGTTAGCCATTGGCGGGGGTATCGGACTATTTATCGCCTATATAGGCTTCAAAAGTGCAGGGTTTTTAAAATTTACATCTGAAGGAAAGGCTTTTTCCCCACTAAAAATTCTGGGAAGTGATCCCAAATCTGCTACGGTTGTAGCAGACGGAGCAAATGTAGTTCCTGCTTTTGTGAATTTTACAAATCCTGTTGCTCAGGTAGCAATAATAGGTCTTGTAATAACAGCTGTTTTAATGATTCTAAAATTAAAAAGTGCAATACTTATAGGTATAGTTGCGTCTACTCTAATTGGTATTCCTTTACACGTAACTGATATTTCAATGTCCTCCTCATACAATGTGGCCGATGTAGCCCAGACTGCTTTTAAGATGGACTTTGCGGGTCTGTTTAGTGACCCGGGGAAATTGGCACTTGTTTTGGTTACAATACTTGCATTCAGTTTGTCGGATACCTTTGATACAATAGGAACATTCATTGGGACAGGCCGTAAGAGCGGTATATTCGATGACAAGGATGAAGCTGAGCTGTTTGAGGGAAAAGGCTTTAAGTCTAAAATGGACAAGGCACTTTTTGCAGATGCTATTGCTACATCTATTGGTGCGTTATTCGGTACATCAAATACTACAACTTATGTTGAGAGTGCAGCCGGTATAGGTGTAGGAGGAAGAACCGGTCTTACATCGGTATTTACCGCCATACTGTTTGCTTTGTGTCTGCTGTTTGCACCTATCGCAGGAGTAATTCCTGCAGCTGCTACAGCACCTGCGTTAATTATTGTAGGTGTACTGATGATGGGAAGCTTTGCAAAAATTAAATGGGATGATTTTGATGAAGCGTTGCCGGCATTCTTTACAGCCGCAATAATGCCGTTTGCATACAGTATATCAAGTGGTATTGCTTCCGGATTTATTATGTATGTGATTGTAAAGATATTCAAAGGAAAAGCAAAGTCCGTACACCCTGTCATGTACATTGTAACCGGGCTGTTTTTACTGAACTATTTAATAACTGCCATGCTTAAACTTTAATAATATAATATACTCCCCCTACTTTTACTCCCTTTGCATTTATCAAAGGGAGTTTTTTCTGGGCTGTTTGATATTTGACCTCAAATGGGGATTATTATAAAATAAAAAAGTTGAATATATATGAAAAATGGAAAGGAAACTTGCATATGCCGTTAATTGATATGCCATTGGCAGAATTGAAAAAGTATAATGGAATTAATCCGTGTCCACCGGATTTTGATGAATATTGGGATAAGGCAAAAAAAGAAATGGAATCAGTCAATCCAAAGGTTGAACTTGTTCCGTCCGGCTTTCAGGTGCCATTTGCGGAATGTTTTGACCTCTACTTTACAGGGGTAAGGGGAGCAAGAGTACACGCTAAATATTTACGTCCAAAAGGTGAGAATAAACCTCATCCTGCTATATTACAATTCCATGGTTACACAGCCAACAGTGGTGACTGGAATGACAAACTAAATTTTGTAGCTATGGGGTACTCCGTTGCAGCACTTGATGTCCGTGGTCAAGGGGGTTATTCCGAGGATTCGGGAAGTGTAAAGGGGGATACTGTCCACGGTCATATAATGAGGGGGCTTGATGATAAGCCTGAAAATATGCTCTTCAGACATGTTTTTCTGGATGCAGCTCAACTGGCTAAAATTGTAATGGCGTTGCCGGAGGTTGATGAGAACAGAGTAGGTGCCATGGGATTTTCCCAGGGAGGAGCTTTGACTCTTGCCTGTGCATCTTTGGAACCTCGTATCAAGAAACTTGCACCGGTATATCCTTACCTGTGCGACTACAAAAGAGTATGGGAAATGGATCTGGCAAAGGATGCGTACAATGATATCAGAGATTACTTCAGATTCTTTGATCCCCTTCACGAGAGAGAAGACGAAGTGTTCCAAAAGCTGGGGTATATAGATTTACAATACCTTGTCAAACATATAAAGGGGGAAGTTCTGATGGGAGTAGGGCTGATGGATAATATATGTCCACCTTCAACACAGTTCTCCGCTTATAATAAAATAACTTCAAAGAAGCAAATGCTGATTTATCCTGATTACGGCCATGAAAATATTCCAACAGTTATGGATAAAATCTACCAGTTTATGTTAGATCTTTAAAATAGAGGCACCCGGCTTGATTTAGTGTGAAATATCAGTCGGGTGCCTTATCTATTATCTTATGCCATACTGAAAAAGTAATCGTCTATTTTAAGCCTTAAATCGTGATTTATTTTATCAACTATGTCATAATCAATTGCATCTATGTATATATTTTCAAGGTCGTCGTTAAGATCTTTAGCATTGGAAAGATAGTGTGTACCTTCGCTGATTATCTCTTTGTACCTGGAGGTGATATCCTCAAGCTGTGTCTTAAACTCCTCATCAGTACCGGGTTTAATTGCATATGAGTATACATCAATAATTCTATCGGTATCCTTGGAAGGAAAATACTCATGGGGAGCGGTACTGTCAAATACAGCTACGGATAACTCTCTGATAATAACCATATCAAGACTGTCGGGATCGAAGCCGCAGTGATATATTTCCACATTAAATCCCTTGTCACAGGCTGACTGAGCGATCTTCTTAAGCATAGTGGATTTCCCTGAACCGGGCCTGCCTTTTATAAAATACCTGTTTGTCATATCAGAAGTGAGATCCATAACGAAATCCACGGATCCCTTAGGGGTAGCACCCCCGAAGAATCTGTTCTTCGTACAGGCCTGTTTGCTTTGAAAACTGCTACCGATTATAGTATTGATGGTCTCTTGAGTAATTTCATCCATTTTGTTAAAGTCAATATTTGAAATGTATATCTTTTCCCACTCATCATGAACTTTTAGTGCCTGTGAGAAGAGTTTATAGGCACTTTCATAACACAAAGCAATTTGTTTATTAATTTTAAGAATATCGTCTTTCAGAGGAATTAGCTTTTTGCTGTCCCATGCAGATCCAAGGTTTATGTACTCTTCAATTGCTCCCGGGGCTCTGGGCTCTACCACGTGAGGGTATGTTCCATCGACAACGCCTATTCCCAAGGAAGGGAGAATAATACCATCAACAGAGCTATTGTCGCAAGGGGAATGAATGTACTCTACGTCAAAACCTCTGTTGTACCACTCCTTGCCAAGTCTCTTCATAAGGGTTGATTTCCCGGTAGCAGGACCTCCCTTCAGAATAAAAAGTCTGTCCAGATAATTAATATTGTCATCCAAGTAGTTTACAAATCCCTTTGACGAGTTGGCGCAGGCATAGTAGTTAATAATCTTTGCACACAAAAGACACTCCACCTTTCAATAACTTGGGTATTATATTTCAGAATATGCAGATACTAGTAATATTGCTAAAACCGTCGACTAAAAATAACCACTTTAGCCAGGTGTGTCATGCAATCTGAATGTGTAAAACACTTCGTTTTGAAAAGTGCATATTAACATTGTATACAATTTAAAACATATAGTTATATGCGGAAAGCCTTTGGATTACTGGAACAACAAACACAAAATCTATAAATATTCTTTTGTATGAATATATATACATGAAATATTTGAAGTTGAAAGCTGCATATTTGATTAAAAAAATAAAATTATGGCAAAAACATGTGTTGAAATTTATACAACTGTATGTTAAGATTGTTAGTGAAAAAATTATCAAATAATTTGCTTGCCTGAAATACTGAAT
>JAEZIU010000130.1 GCA_023436485.1 Bacillota bacterium
GTATGCCTTTTACAGCAACATACTTCCAATCAAAAGGCGATCCGATTACAGATTTAATGGAAGACCTTGCAGCAGAACAAAAAGCGAGAACGACATATGATAATATACTTAGGTTGGCAGATGATCCGGATGTTAAAGAACCTATAAAATTCCTCCGTGAAAGAGAAGTAGTTCACTTCCAGAGGTTCGGCGAGACATTAAGGACAGTACAGGAAAATTTAAATACTAAGAATTTTTACGCATTTAATCCTGCATTTGATAAGACTACAAAATTATAATGAGTTAAAGCCAGCGTCGGATGACGCTGGCTTTTAGTTTGTGAATTGATCATAATTCTATGAGTAATTTTATGAACTTAAGAAAAAATATTCATGGTAATAAAAATGTCCGTTAATATAAACCATCAAAAATATCATCTATCTTTGAAGAGTAACGTGTCTCTGAAGAGTTACGACTTATATAGTTAAGAGTGTCATTCATATTATCAACCACTTGGTCAATATATTTATTGTAATAGTTTTTTGGTATTCTATTTGACGTTAAATTTATAACTATTCGTGAATTATTTAATTCGTTTAGAAAAATTACTAGTTTTAATGTTTTTGTATAATGGTGTATTTTTCTACTCCCTGCACTTGCAGCAATTGCTCCTATTTCACCATATGCCTTGCCGGCTAATAAAACGTCTAAGCTATTCCCAGAAATTACATCTTCACTAGTTTCGTAATAATTATAGGAAACTAGTTCTGAATATTTATAAATTCTTGGAGTAATTTCTTTTGGGCCCTTAACGCACCACAGTTTAGAAACGTCATCTACAAATAGTACATTATCCCAAAATTCAACTCGTTTACTTTCAATAAACCCGGTCTGTTTAAGCAAATCAGCAAATTGATTGTTCTTTTTTGCTATCTTTTTAGGGGCTTTCAAAACAAAAACAAGTCGTGTTATTAAAATAACAATTAATATTAATGAAACTATATTATACATTCCACACTCTCCTATAAAAATAAATATATTATAAAATTACCATGAAAACGGTATAAAAACAATTATTTATTACCAGTACATAGACTTTCAATATCCTCATAGAATATTCTGCCAAGTAAAGTTACACTATTCTGAGGTGTTTCATTATGAATTTGATAAATGTTTCCATTTGTGCCCAACCTTGAACTTTAATAATTTCAGCAGGTGTAATAATATGCCCCATTGCATAATGATTTGATCTAACATCAAGCTCTAATATTTCTGAATCTTCGATATATTTCAATGCTTTCTATGTCAAGTTTCACTCCTTACCGCACTATTCAATTATCAATGTTCAAATCATCAACTTACTTTTATAAGGGTTTTCTACCACCTTTACATTGTCGCTTGTTCCAATTATTATCCTATTACAAGTATTTAAAAATAGTCCTGTTTCTAATACCCCAGTTATGCCTTTTAAATTTTCAAGAACATACTTAATATCAAAGTCTTTACCAAGATGTAGATCCACAATATAATTATGGTTATCTGTAATGAAAGGAACGTTCTCTTTCATTCTCAAAACAGGTTTTAAAGAAAGTGATTTTAGTTTTTTTAATATATGACTACATCCATACGGAAGTATTTCTATAGGAAGCGGAAAAGTTCCTATGGAATCAACTATCTTACTTGAATCCATAACCCAAATAACATTGTCGGCTATATTTGCAACCATTTTTTCTCTAAATAAAGCCCCGCCACCCCCTTTAATTGCATTAAACTGCCCATCAATTTCGTCAACACCGTCTATGACTAAATCTATTCTTTCAACCTCATCTACAGATATTAATGGTATTTTAAACTTATTAGCAAGAATCGTAGTACTCTGTGAGGTAGCAACAGCTTTGATATTTAATCCTTGCCTAACAATTTCTCCAACTTTCTCTATCATATAATAGGCTGTAGAACCAGTTCCTAATCCCAATATCATATTATCTTGAATATATTCAGTTGCTTTAATTCCGGCAATTTTCTTTTCATTCATGTTTACTTCCCCCATTGTTCATCATTGCATTTTTATATGAAATTTATCTTGGTTGCGCAAAACCCATATTGCATAAAGACCAATTTAATGTAGTTTGTATGTAAAAATACCGTTTCAAGTATTTTATTACAGATAATACTATATATGTAATATTACCATGTCAAGTTTATCTTTTGCCCTTGCTCATACTTTATTCAAACTGCACCCGAACACGGGCATGAAAAAACCGCATTTATTGAAATGCGGCACTGGTTTCTTTTTTATTTTGACTCCTAAATAAATTAAACTAACTTATTTCTTCATTACACTTTTTACCCATAATATCTTTTGTCATATCTTTTACTAATTTAAAAACTATATGTTTTGTTACCTCTGGACCAACCCCATAAGTTTTTAGCATTTTATTACAAATTGTTGATACTTGCATACCCTTATTATAGTAATCAGTTACAATCGATTCTATCTTCGGATATGGTAAAATCTCTACCTCACTAGGATTCGCCAAATAACTTCGTTCATTCCGATCATTTTCAAACGAGCGAATTCTTCTCTCTAAACCACGTGTAACAGATAGTAATTCTAATAAAATATCATCATTCCGTCTTTTTATTGGTGTAATCTCTGAAGGAACTTTTTTAAGTATTTCGTTAAATTTATCCTCAAAATGGGGCCAATATGTTTCAAACACACTTTCTAAAATCTTTTCCTTCAAAGCTCTTTCAGCAAGTATAGAGTTTAATGTTCTCACCAAATTCCAAATACCAGTCTTATCTGGAAAGGTATGATTAAACTGTGCTAAAGGATCTCCAATATCAGTAGTTTGTAAATCGATAAGTAGTGTGCAAACTCTACTTGATGTTAATCCCTTTGCCAGTGCTCCTGCCTCAAATAATATCCAGGTTTATTTATACTTTCCTGTGTAAGGCAAATAACCCCAACCGCTGTATCTTTCAATTAATCTGTTATTTCTGAAAACCATAATGAGCCTCGGTCAATATCTTTGCTTGACATCCATGGATCTATTGCTTGTATAACACACTGTAACCATTCGTCTAATAATTCTCCAACTTCTCTGCTTCGCTCGCCAGACTAACTTATAAATAACTTCATGAGATTACCTCCCAAATATATATTTAACAATATTATACAGTATTGTTAAATTATCATTCAATAAATTTGCTAATCCCCCTAATTGAATAAATAACCACTACCGCACTATTCAGTTTTCAATGTCCAACTTCCTACGTTATCCCGCTATGTTGCGAACTAAACTATTTTTAACTGTAGGTTGCTTAACCTGATTTTGTTTGCAATTTCTATGTATTCCGGATTAAGCTCAAATCCTATAAACTTTCTTTGATTTTGCAAGGCAACCATTGCTGTTGTCCCACTGCCCATGAAAGGGTCGAGGACTAATCCATCTGCCGGGCATCCTGCTAAGATACAAGGTTCAATTAATTTTGGCGGGTAAGTAGCAAAATGAGCTTCACTCAATTTATCTGTTGCTACGTTCCACACAGACCTTTTATTTCTTAGCCCCAAGGTATTTGGAATATTACCATGGCTATCCCTTTCAACTTCTGCAGAGTTATCAAAGCTTTGTCCCTTTGTATATGCCCCGCCTCCCCTGAAAGTCTTAGAATTTCCTTTATCTCTGCGGCCTTTTTGTAAGTTTCCAAGAACACCTTCACTACCTCTAGGTGGATTCGGATCACCATTAACACAAATTTCCTTTATAGATTCCTGGTCGTAATAATATTTCTTACTTTTTGTTAAAAGGAATACATATTCATGTGCTTTAGTTGGTCTATCGGCGGCACTCTCTGGCATACAGTTTGTTTTACTCCAAATGTTATCCATTCTTAGGTACCATCCGTCAGCTTGTAGTGCAAATGCTACTCTCCAAGGTATTCCCATCATGTCTTTTACTTTTAATCCTGATTTTTTTAAACTTTTATTTCTGCAATGTCTACCATCACCGGGATTATGCGATTGTTGTAAATTGAACAATTCATTTTGTACTGGATTCTTTCTATCTCCACCAGTGCCAACGTAACTATCACCAAAGTTAATCCAACATGTACCTGACTTTTTAAGCGTTCTGTATACTTGTCTGAAAATAAGTACCATATGTCCTATAAACATTTCGATGGTTGGTTCTAGTCCAAGACAACCTTCCCATTCTGATATTTGTATTTCTGGTATTCCTGGTAGCGGAGAATATTCAACCACTGGCCACTCAGTTTTCGGCAATCTATAATCCCTTAATCCATAGTACGGTGGTGAAGTAACACAGCAATCAACAGTATTGCTATTTATTAATTTAAGCCCACTTGAGCAGTCTATATTATGAATCTTGTTCAGCTCCAATGTGTTCATTTTTCACCTTCTTTCAATTCTTCCAAATATTTCATATTAGTGGTATACTCTTATTGCCAAGTGGGTGGAAGGAGATACATAATGAATATTAAAGAAATTGCATTATCGGTTATTCAAGTTTTATATAATTCCGCTGAATCTGCAAAAACTCTTCAAACAAAATTGTCTTATAGAGATATTTGTGCAATTCGTACTGAATTAGATAAAGATACATTAAAAATGGCACTTGAATACCTCCAAGGACATGGTTATGTCACATTTAGGGACCACCCAGTATTTCAAGACATTTGTATAACATCAATAGGTGTAGACTACTATTTAGAAAACTACCAGTAAAATGATTTACCCACTTGGTATATTTACTTCGCAATATTTTGCTATTACCACCCTATAATTTGTTCTTACGACTGTCCTGAAAAACCTGAAAACTTTTTCTATTTGCCGTCATTCCTCGTAATCTGCTTCATAGTTTCATTTAACATTGTTTTGAAACTAGGCATTTTCCAAAAATCCTTTCCTGCTCCTGAAGGTCATTGATAATATCTTGAATTGAATCGATTTCCTCCTTTCCGTTGCTATTAACTGAATCAGCTCCATAACCAATAGTCCTCAGATAATAAATTAGCTTACCTGGTATTGCTCTCCATAATAATTTATCTTGGGTTCTTTCCATTTGATTTACCTCCATTCAAATTTATGATATAATGCACACATAATAAAAGCCCCTGATATCAAGGGTTTCAAATCATTAATTAAATCGTCTTTTCGGTACAGATATAGGCACCGAAGAATTAGCTCATATGGAAATTATATCGGCGATTGTATATCAATTAACTAAAGGTTTAAGTATTGAAGAAATTAAAAAGAGTGGCTTTGATACCTATTTTGTTGATCATACAACAGCATTGTACCCTATTGCTGCCTCGGGTATGCCTTTTACAGCAACATACTTCCAATCAAAAGGCGATCCGATTACAGATTTAATGGAAGACCTTGCAGCAGAACAAAAAGCGAGAACGACATA
>JAEZIU010000134.1 GCA_023436485.1 Bacillota bacterium
ATAGCAAAAACACCTCAGAGGCCGATAGCAATTTTCAAGACAAAAAATTTGTTTAATGAATTATTTGAAAGAAATGTAGAACTAAGGATAGTGGACAATCTTTGGAAAATTAGTGAAGAGATAAAACGAACTACATTAAATTGGTCTTTATGCAAGATGGGTTTTGCACAACCAAGATAAATTTCATATAAAAATGCAATGATGAACAATGGGGAGTGTGGAATGTATTATATTGTATAATTTTATCATTTCTTGATTCACACACGCACACCTTTCGAAATTTCCACCATTATTTCGGAAGGAATCTTGGAGTTTATGGTGAAATTAATATTTATTTTTTCACAGCTTCCAATATCAGGAGTCTTTCTAAAGGCCAAAATCAACTCGCCATCTGTATCTACACCAACTATATAGGCTGAGATATTTACATTCATTTTTCCCAGTTTTATTTGATTAGGATTTACCAGACTTACTATAGGAATTCTAAGAGTCTTTTCATCTCCTAAATTGGTCTTAATAATTATTTCTTTAGTTAATGGATTATTATTCTCATCAAAATATCTGCTAAAATTTTTAAGATAATCTTGATCCAGAGCTTCGTTTGCATATCTTATGGGGTTACAGACGGATAATATTAAATTTTTTATTGAAATAAAGTTTTGCAGTTCATCCATTTTATGCATAGTTATTCCTCCTCTATCCATACAGGTTTGCGTTTAAACCCTATATGATATGTAGTTCTTTCCATAGTTAGTTCATGTGGTCCAATCATATATCGTCCAATAGTTATATCTTTGCCAATGATGATACCTCTTGGATAATCATTTAAACACTTATTTAAAATTGAAACCTGTTGAGCTATTCCCTCATCTGAAATTGGGTTATTGGGGTTCAAACTACCAACAGAGATTGTTTTAACATATTTTACTTCTTCAAGATAAATTTTTTTACTATCATTACTCATTATCAAATCCTTCCTCTATGTTTTCCAATTCAATTATGACAAGCTGTTCATGAACAGCATAAAGCTTATCCTGAATTTCTGAATAGACCTTTGTGTACTTCTGAATTTTACTGTATAAATCTAAAGAAAAAGAGTAATCGGGGTTTTTTTCTATTAATTGCAGTAGTTTTTCTTTTCCACCTACAAACCCGTTATAATCATTATCCGGTATTTCTTTTACTGAATTCAAGAAGTTACTGAATAGTTTTTTTTCTTGTATATATGTAGAAAGTTTAGAGGATACCTTATCAAGCTGATTTTGTCTTTTTCGTAAAATTTTTATTTTATTATAATAATTTTGTTTGGACATAGAGGCAATATTTCCATCCTCATCAATGTTATTAGATGCGAGTTTTATTGGGACCTGTTTATTATTTAAAATATCAATAAAACGGGCTAAACCCTCAGGACAGGGTGTGCTTTTCAATTCAATTTCATATAATAATTTAGGTGAATTATCAGATTTCCGCGTGTTAGGTGAAGAAACTTGGGCTACGAAATCATAGGTGTCACCATTTTTTCTGGCACCACTGATTTCTATGTTGAATTTCACTTTTGCATTATTTACCTGTAAACCTGATAAAGGAAGAATCGAAATTAAAGGAAGCTTTAACTCAACCTCTTCAAGTTGTTGACTAGAGCCCTGTTCATTTTTAATTTGCTCATAACTAAGATTTATTGTCTTAAGTCGTATAAAATCTTCGTTTTGAGGATCTTTCTGAATTTCCCCATTTAAATTAATTAGTTCAATAATGTTTGAACTTAGCTGTATATTTGATTGAGAGATTGCATAAAGAGGTGCATAAACTAAATCATTTAAAGGAACATAATCATTTTTGTATACTGAATTTTCAATACTCATTTCGGTAGAACCTTATATAATAAACAAATTATATTACCCTTTCTTCAAGAATTTTACACATAGGTTATGAATATAATAACTTATTTGGTATATTACAATAATGTTTTATTTTTAATTGTTGGAGAGGAGTATGTTATGGCAATAGGTGATCAATTTTCAGGATTAGATATGAAAAACTTAATTGGAGCCCCTTTAAGTGCTGCTTCTGATGCAAGCGTTCAACTTGCACAAAGCACAGCTAACTTTATTAACACGGTAGGGTTTGATAAAAACGGAAAAGCCAGAACCGCAGCCTTTAAGTTTAATAAGGTTGAAGATGATCCGGATGGCAATAAGACAAATAATGAAATGAATGTAGATGTTCCGCTACTGGCAATTGTTCCCATACCTAATTTGCAAGTAGACGAGGTTAATATATTATTTGACATGGAAGTTAAGCAAAGTGAACAAAATGAAAGCTCCAACGATTACGGTGGAAGCTTCTCTGGAAGTGGTTCAATTTTCGGATTTAGAGTAACAGTTTCGGGAAGTATATCATCACATAGCTCCAATACCCGAAGCAGCGATAATTCTGCAAAATACCATGTAGATGTATCTGCTACCAATCATGGAACCCCTGAAGGGTTAGCAAGGGTTTTGGATATGATGGCAGCAAATGTTGCCCCTACACTTGTAAATAGTACATCTGTCGACCAAACTGGAAAGCCTCTTTCCGGAGATACGAAGGCTAAAAATGACAAAATCAAGGAGCTCAGGGCTAAGCAGGCTCAGTGCGATACTGCTGTGAACGCTTCTGGGAATGCATTCAACATTGCTGTTAACAACTTCAAGAGAGAAGCATCAAATTTACAAAGTAAATATTCAATTGTCCTATCTTCTGTAATAAACAAATTAGATGAGCAAGACCCGAAATATTCGGATGACCTTAAAAAGTATACAGATGAGATGCAGACAATTAATGAAGATTGGAACGGACTTCAAGCCAAGGCTAAAGATATTATTACATCAGTTGCTATAAAATCTAAAATGGACTCACAACCACCCGCCCAAGCATCCGATACTGAAGCCACACCTAACCCTATAGCATTAACAGATGTGATAAAACTACATGAAGTCGATGATAATGGCGTTTTTGGTGACTTCAAATTAGAGACAAATACTCAGTTAAGTATGACATATAACAATGCTGCCTTTGCATATATAAATTACTTAAACTGCCAGGATAAGTCTGCTGATAATGAAAAGAAATACCAAGAAGCCCTTTTATAGATGGTTGGGTCAATCATAATAATAAATTGAGGGTTTGTGATATTTCAAAGGGTCATCATATATATTTTATATATAAAAGGAGTTTAGAAAATGGTAATAACTACTTGGAATATGCAAGGTGCGTTTGACAGCCAAAATGAAAACAAGTGGAGCAATGAGGTGTTGGCACTTATGAATTCTTCAGATATCTGTCTTTTACAGGAAAGTGGTGAAAGGCCTCTAAGCTGCCAAGACGATCCTTTACCACCACCAATTCCTATTGATTGTACCTTTTCTTTATGGAATAGAAAATATTTATTTCATTATAGATTTAGCGGTCCTCATGGCGGTACTCGTTGCAGTATGGCAATAGTATCAAAGGCGAGGCCAACTGAGTTGTATAAAGGTGAAAGTGACCATCGTTCAATTATTGGAGTTAACATTAATGGAACACTGTATTTTTGTATTCATGCCATTAGTCCAGGAGGGGCAGACGTTCAATTGTTATTAACTCTTGCTGCAAGTAAGGCTGGTAATACTTCATGGGTATGTGGTGGCGATTTTAATCGAGAACCAACTGGCTTACCCATTATGCCAGGTTTAATAGTGTGCCCGCCCAATGGTTGCACTCATCCCAAAGTAAATCCTGATAAAAAGCTTGATTATTTGGTAAAAAGCACTGGTGGAGCGGTAGTTGGTATATGTCAAGATATATTTGATTCTGACCACTATCCTGTTAAATATACACTAGTATAAGAGAGAGTTGAAGTATATTATTATTGTATTTTAAGGCAAATTCCTTTTAACGCTTTTGTAGTTTGAACACAAACTTAAAGCCAGCGTCCTTCGACGCTGGCTTTAACTCATTATAATTTTGTAGTCTTGTCAAATGCAGGATTAAATGCGTAAAAATTCTTAGCATTTAAATTTTCCTGTACTGTCCTTAATGTCTCGCCGAACCTCTGGAAGTGAACTACTTCTCTTTCACGGAGGAATTTTATAGGTTCTTTAACATCTGGATCATCTGCCAACCTAAGTATATTATCATATGTCGTTCTCGCTTTTTGTTCTGCTGCAAGGTCTTCCATTAAATCTGTAATCGGATCGCCTTTTGATTGGAAGTATGTTGCTGTAAAAGGCATAC
>JAEZIU010000156.1 GCA_023436485.1 Bacillota bacterium
ACTAAAGGTTTCAGCTAATTCACAACCCAAATCAGTTGCTGGAGCATTGGCTGCAGTTTTGAGGGACAACAATTATGCAGAGATTCAGGCAGTAGGAGCCGGAGCAGTAAATCAGGCAGTCAAGGCAATAGCAATAACTAGAGGTTTTGTAGCACCAAATGGAATTGACCTTGTGGCAGTTCCAGCATTTGCTGAAGTAAATATCGATGGAGAAGAAAGAACAGCAATAAAATTCTACATACAACCTCGATAACTTAGTTTATTGAAATTAAAGGCTCGCTTAAATAGCGGGCCTTTTTTTATGGGTTTTTATAACTCATTGCATTTATTGTAGTTAATGGTAATTGACCGTTTGAGGCAAAAATCAGCCTGTTTTCCACCTCATTCCAGTTTATGATCCCCCACCATGAATCTATAAACTTTTTCCGTTCATTCTGATAGTCCAGATAATAGGCATGTTCCCAAACGTCACAGACTAAAACAGGGATACCTCCCCATTGAGTGTGGGTCTGATGTTTTTCAGCCTGAAGGATTTCAAGTCTTCTCCATGCAGGCTGCCAAATAAGGATAGCCCATCCAGAGCCTTCCACTTTTTCAGCTGCACTTGTGAATTGTTCCTTGAAGGTGCTAAAACTGCCAAAATAATTATTGATATAACTAACAGTTTGCATACCGGGATTTCCTCCCATACCCAGTGGTGCCATAATTGCCCAGAAAATACTATGCAGAATATGACCTGATCCATTAAACGCCAGTTCATTTTCCCAGTACTTTATATATTCATAGTCACTTTTTTTCCTGACATCAGAAAGGCTGTTTTCTGCTTTATTTAATCCGTCTACATAGGCTTTGTGGTGTTTATCGTGGTGTATTCTTAATGTTCTTTGACTTATGACAGGTTCAAGAGCATTATATGAGTATGGTAGAGGAGGTAACTGATGCTGACCTGTTGGAATAAAATTATAGTTCATATATATGTACTCCAAAAATAAATGCTAATGGTATTATATTTTTTCCACAATAAAATGTGCATAATAAATCAATAAGCTATTCTAATAAAAAAACAGGCAGCCTTCGTTAACTGAAGAGTACCTGTCTTAGAGATTAACTTTATTACTAATTAAAAACCGAAACCCCCAAAACCCCCAAAATGAGGACGTCTTCTCCCAAGTAGTGACCTAAGCAAGAGAATTGTTATGAGGTCGCGTCTGAAACGTCTTCTGCCTCCGCCAAATCCACCTACTACAAATTGTCTGTTTTCACTCCCATCAAAATCCTGATAGTCCATATCAACATCTGGACCAACCCTATTATCGATATCATCGACCATGGAGTCCAACATTTGACGGCTCGGGTTAAACATAGGTCCGTATTGTGCACACATTCTATCACACATACGTTCAACTTCAGGCATTACAATATGGTAACATCTAGGAAACATGGTCTGTAGCTGATCCTGGGGCATCTCCATCATGGGTGAATACTGGCTAGGGACATTCATCATTTGCATGTAATCATTACAATTATAATTTTGCATTATGACCTCCTAAAAAAATAGTTCCATAATATTTTATGCACTTTTATTTCATTTGGTTACATTTCTGAATTTTATGTAAACAAACAGGGAAATAGCAGTACTTTTTTTATTGACACTCCAAAATCAGAAATATATACTGAAAACTATAAATATACTAATTTAGGCTGAACTATAAGGATACTGATGGATAGAACTATTATTTATTCAATAAATTGGAGGCAAGTTGTATGATTAACGAAGAACTCTACAAAACGATTTTCACCAGAAAATCTGTCAGAAAATATGATATGACATCCCTGACGGATGAAAAGCTATTAGAAATAAAGGACTTTGCTGATAACGTGAAGCAACTGATACCAGGTATAAAGTGTGAATTTTCTTTTCTCACCGATGACAAAGTAAAAAATATACTGCCTATAAAGGCTCCTCATTACATTTTAATTTACTCCGAAAAAAAAGAGGCGTATTTGTTAAATGCAGGTTTCATGCTTCAGCAGGTCGATTTGTATCTTTCATCAATAAATTTGGGAAGTTGTTGGTTGGGTATGGCAAAGCCTTCTAAAGAAGTTCCGACTATGCAAAATGGTCTGGAATTTGTTATTATGCTTGCCTTCGGTAATACGAAGGAGGAGCTGCACCGGGCTGATAATTCTGAATTTAAACGGAAGAGCATTTCAGAAATAACATCAATTAGTGGTGCAGACCAACTACTGGAAGCGGCCAGACTTGCACCATCGGCATCCAACTCTCAGCCATGGTATTTTAGCGGCAATACAAATGAAATCATTATTTGCCGTGAAAAGCTGAGTTTATTGAAAGCTCCACTTTATAATAAAATGAATCAGATAGATATAGGAATCGCTTTATACCATTTATTGCTTTCAATTGAGCATCATGGTAAAACTGCCTGTTTTGATTATACAAACTCAAATGCCCCGAAGGGATATGAATTTATGTTGAAAGTGAAAGTTGAGGAAAATGCGTCATGTTAACAAGAATAAATCAAAAAAACGGAGAAGAACTATCTATTCTGGGGTTTGGATGTATGCGGTTTCCCACCAGAGCAGGCGGGATCGACGAACCGAGAGCTATTAAGATGATACACAATGCTATAGAAAAAGGTGTAAACTATTTCGATACAGCTTATATTTATCACGGAGGCAAAAGTGAAAGTCTTTTGGGAAAGGCTTTGACCGGAGGCTACCGTGAAAGGGTCAAAGTAGCTACAAAATTACCTCCATTTATGGTAAAGAATCTTGATAATGCAAAGAAAATATTCAATACTCAATTGGAGCGTCTTCAAACAGACTATATTGATTATTATCTGCTTCACATGCTAACAGACAAAGCTGGCTTCGACAGACTTGCAGATATGGGTGTATTGACGTGGATGGAAGAACTTAAAGCAAAAGGTACAATAAAAAATATTGGTTTTTCCTTTCACGGGGCTAAAAATGAATTCGAACAGATTCTGAGGGCATACCCATGGGAATTCTGTCAGATACAATATAATTACATGGATGAAAATAATCAGGCCACAAAGGACGGATTAATTCTTGCAAATGAGATGGGGATTCCTGTAATTGTTATGGAGCCTTTAAGAGGAGGAAAGTTGGTTACAAACCTGCCTGAAGACGTAAAAAAGGCATTTGCAGAATGTAACCGTGACAGGTCTCCGGCAGAATGGGCCTTGAGGTGGATTTGGAATCATCCCCAGGTAAATGTGGTGTTATCTGGAATGAGTGATGAGGCCCAGGTTGAGGATAATATAAGAATAGCCTCCGATTCACATGCCAATTCCCTTACAGATGAAGAACTTGGTGTCTTTGATAATGTCAAAAAGATATTGCATGAAAGAACTAAAATACCCTGTACGGCATGCGGCTACTGTATGCCTTGCCCGGCAGGAGTCGATATACCGGGATGCTTTTCCCACTATAACGATAAGTATCTTATTAAAGATAAGGGAATAAGATTTCAATATTATAGAAACTTAGGAGCAGTTGCAGCACAGCCATCCTATGCTTCCCAGTGCAAAGACTGCGGAAAATGTGAAAGCCATTGTCCTCAAAAAATCAGTATCCGGTCTGAACTAAAAACCGTCAGTAAGGAAATGGAAAGTATACTTTATAGAGCAGGAATAGCAATTGCAAGGAAAGTCATGAAAATCAAATAAAAATGTTAACCTTCCAATAAATCACAAAGTATGCTAGAATTATTGAATATTAAGTCATTTCTTTTATAGAAATGACTTAATATTTATATTTGGTATATACAAAAGAAAATTTACTACGCTTAATCAATTACAGGGGTGCGGCATGTATTTAAGAAAACTTGAAATACAAGGATTTAAATCATTTGCAGATAAAATATCACTTGATTTTAATAACGGTATTACAGCAGTTGTGGGCCCAAACGGCAGCGGAAAAAGCAATATCGGTGATGCTGTTAGGTGGGTACTTGGTGAACAGAGTGCGAAAACATTAAGGGGAAGCAAGATGGAGGACGTAATCTTTGCCGGTACTGAACACAGAAAACCGGTTGGTTTTGCGGAGGTATCGTTGACTATTGACAATACCGATAATTATCTTCCAGTGTCCTATAGTGAAGTGACCATTACCAGAAGAGTATACCGTTCGGGAGAAAGTGAATATTACATAAACAAGACAACCTGCCGTCTTAAGGATATACATGAGCTGTTTCTGGATACAGGAATAGGTAGGGACGGATATTCAATAATCGGACAGGGCAGAGTTGATGAAATATTGAGTACCAAATCAGAGGATAGAAGGCTTATATTTGAAGAGGCCTCGGGTATAATGAAGTACAAGGTTAGAAAGCAGGAAGCAGAAAGAAAGCTTGATCTTACCGAACAGAACCTTGTACGTATAAATGATATTATAAATGAACTTGAGTCTCAATTGGAACCGTTAAGAGAACAGTCTGAGGCAGCCAAAAAATATCTTACCTTACGTGAAAGCCTTAAAGAGCTTGAAGTTAATGTCTATCTTAATAATATAGACAAGTTAAAGGAAAAAATAAAAGAGTACGAGAACCAATTTAAAGATATAAGAGATAACATAGAGGCAGAAGAGAGAAGACTGAGGAGTATTACTACACAAAATCAACATAAGACTGAACTTCTCAAAAATATTGATGAGCATATAACAGAAGCAAGAGGAAAGTTCTATATTATTGAAACAAACCTTGAAAAGAACAGTTCTGAGGTTATGGTAAAAAATGAAAAGATAAATAGCCTTAGCGGGAACATTGTACGATTAAACGAAGAAACCTCAGAAATCAGCTCAAAACTAGAATTATTAAACACAGAAGAGAAAAGCCGCCAGAAAAAAATAGAATACTTAAATGGCCAGTATAACGATTTTTCCAAAAAACTTGAAAAATATCAGTCTGAACTTGACGATATTCTGTCCACGCTTGGTGAAAGTGAAAGACATATAGAAATGCTTAAAGCCGGTATAATGGACAAGCTGGATATTCAATCGGATAAAAAGACTCAGATTAACAATATAAAAAATCATATAGAAAACATGAGAAAAAGGCAAAATTCCATTGGCACAGAAATTTATTCCCTGAAGCTTGAAAAAGACAAGGACAATATGAAAAAAGAGGACTTGACTGATAGTATAAGAAATACTTCTACTCTTATTAAACATTCCAGGGAAAAAATAAATGAGTTGAATAATGAGAAGACAGAACTCAAAGGAACTCTGTCTGAACTGGAAAAGCAGCATGGAAACGTAAGAACAGATATACAGGTAAAAGCCTCCAGACACAAGATGCTTAAAGATATGGAAAATAGTATGGAGGGGTATAGCAGAAGTGTAAAAGAAATAATGACTGCCTGCAAGCAGTCTCCGGACCTGGGTAAAGGGATACACGGGACGGTTGCACAGCTGGTTGAGGTTGATAGGAAATATGAGACAGCAATAGAAATGACTCTAGGAAGTGCCTTGCAAAACATAGTTACGTCATCAGAAGACGATGCAAAGAAAGCAATAGAATTTCTTAAAAGAAATAAAGTGGGAAGAGCTACTTTTTTGCCTATTACATCAGTAAAAGGAAAACGACTTGATGATAATACTTTGCACCGACTGCAAGACTGTCAGGGCTTTTGTGGAGTAGCATCGGATCTTGTAACCTGTGATACGGCGTATAGTGGAATAGTATTAAACCTGTTGGGCAGGGTTGTAGTAACTGAAAAACTGGACAGTGGTATTAATATTGCACGAAAATTCGGCTACAGCTTTAGAATTGTTACTTTGGAAGGAGACATATTAAGTACAAGCGGATCAATGTCAGGAGGAAGCAGCGACCACAGAAGTTCAGGAATTTTAAGCAGAAGCAGGGAAATTACTGAATTGGAAACCATTATAGAAGGTCTTAAAAAAGACGAGATCAAGTATGGCTCAAAGATAAACGATGTAAGACAGATGATGGCAGAAATAGACATCGAATTAAGCGAGCATAGCAATAAGCTAAGAGACAGTGAGCTAATTAAGACCCGAGATGAGAATCACCTTCAAATGATTGAGGATAATATAAAAAAGACAGAGGCCAAAATTGGCATGCTTATAAATGAGAAAGAGCAAATGGCCAAGCAGGAGCAGGAAACATTATCAGAACAGCAGAAATATGAATCCGAACTTGAGGCCATAGAAACCGATATATCTCAAACAAAGGCAATAATTGCAGAGCATCAGGATAAATTCAAAGCGGATCAGACTGTAAGAGATGAGCTCCATCAAGAGATAACTGATTTTAAGATTTCGGTAAATTCAATAACAGAGAGCATACAAAGTGTAACTGAGAATCTGGACAGAATAAAAGGAGAAAGAGAGTCCTTAACCAGAAGCAATACACGGAAACAGGAAGAAATAAACAAAGGAAATGCAGAAATTGAATTATTAAATCAGGAAATAAATGGTTTGGAAAACTCAAGTAGAAATCTACAGGAAGAAAAGACAGGAAAGACCTTGGAAATTGACAGGCTGGTGGAAGAGAAAAAAGTTTTGGAGGAAGAATCTACCGACTTCATTGAAAAATTAAATACAACTAATAAAACAATCCACCTCTTGCATGAAGAATACAACAGAATAGACATAAAAAAAGCCAAAGCAGAAGCAGAGATGAAATCAATTCAGGACAGAATGTGGGATGAATACGAGCTTACCTATAGCAATGCAGTTGAACTAAAAAAAGAAATAGAAAACATATCTGAAGCACAAAGGAGGATATCGGAATACAGGGCACAGATAAAAGCTCTTGGCCCGGTAAATGTATCCTCAATAGATGAATATATTAAGACAAAAGAGCGTTTTGAGTTCATGTCTGTCCAAAAAAATGATATGGAACAGGCGAAAGAAAAGCTCCATAAAATCATATATGAGATGGTACAGGTAATGAAAAAGCAGTTTGTTGAACAGTTCAAGCTTATAAACGAAAACTTCGGAATAGTATATAAGGAGCTGTTCGGTGGGGGAAGGGCAGAGTTAATAATTTCAGATCAGGACAATGTTCTTGAGAGCGGTATAGAGATTGAGGTTCAGCCTCCGGGAAAGAAGCTTCAGAACATGATGCTTTTATCAGGTGGAGAACGTGCATTTACCGCAATAGCACTGCTATTTGCAATACTCAGGCTGAAACCTACACCGTTCTGCCTATTGGATGAGATAGAAGCTGCATTGGATGATGCAAATGTATACAGGTTCGGAGAGTACCTGAAAAAATATTCTCAAAACACACAGTTTATAATGGTTACACATCGTAAGGGAACGATGGAGGCAGCTGATACCATGTATGGAGTAACTATGCAGGAGCATGGTGTATCCAAGGTTATATCAATGAAAATGGGTGAATTGGCAAGTTAGACAAAATTAATTTTGTATTTAAAAGACATTTATATAGTAATGAGAGTAAATTATAATATTATAAAATATCATACGGAGGCTGGAGATGGGATTTTTTGACAAACTCAAAGAAGGACTGCAAAAAACACGTAAAAGTATAACTG
>JAEZIU010000200.1 GCA_023436485.1 Bacillota bacterium
TCCAGTATATCTTGAAGATAATAACGGTGAGTTTAAAGTTCAAACAAATAAAGGCTACTCTGTAAAAAATAAAGATGCTTTTAATAAGTTTGGCAGATTTCAGTTCGATCGAGATATAAACGACGCAGCCAAGCACCTAAAATGCAATGTTAAATAAAACTTTCTTATTTGTATATATGAAATAGACAAATTAAAGTAGGTAAATGAGAATCCTTCAGTTGAATTTAACTTCAATTGGAGGATTATTTTTTACTAGTTTGCTCCATTAATGGAATTACCTCCTTGACACAGATTACTAAAAAGTAAAAAAAGCATATTAAGGAGGTATTACAAATAATGACAGGAGAGCAAAAACAACAAATCAAAATACTTCGCTACCAAGGTTTTGGGTATGAGAAAATAGCTAAAACAATAGGGCTGTCAAGGGACTCGGTCAGGGGTTACTGTGTAAGGAATGGATTAAACGGATTAGCAACAGAGTTAGTAGCAGAGTATCGTAGTATAATGAAAGAGGAGTTTCAATCCATTTTGTGCCTAAACTGTGGAAGCAAAATTGTACAAAACAAATCTGGGCGTAGAAAAAAATACTGCTCTTTAAGCTGCAAAAGAGAATGGGAGAATATTCACAGAAAAACGTATAAACTAACTTGTGAATATTGTGGAGCAGAATTCAAATCATTAGGAGCAAATGGCCGAAAGTACTGTAGCCAGAAGTGCTATATCAGGGATAGATTCTGGCGGGAAGAGGATGTAGCAGAACTGACAAATATAATTCATGAGTATAAAAAAGTGAGCTGTTTGCCGAAATGGCTCAAGGATTTACTATTGTCGGGTACTTGATTTTACGGTGGGTATGCACTAATTGGAAACGCGTGGAAAAAAAGTCGCAGAGGGTATGCACGAATCAATTTTTGGAGAGTATAGGTTTTATAAAAAAACCGTAAAACTCTCTAAAACAAATAGTTACAGAAAATATAAAAAATTTTACGGTATAATAAAACTGTCAGAATTTCGGCCCCTGGGGGTTGTTCTCTTCAAAAAGGAAAGCATTTCGCGTATTTCTATCAAAGCTTAGTGAAGACGAGGCTACGAAGTCTGAGCTTAGCGAGAAAGCCCACATCACGGAGCGTAGCGGAGTAATGTGTTCCCAAAAAAATATATATCAAAGGTTTGGGGCGATATGCCCTTTTTTGTTGTGTGTTTTTGTTTGCTGAACAACTCGAAAAGAAGATGTGTTTTGATTATTATAGCGCAGTGCGCTATAATAATCAAAAGAGATTTAAAGGGAGATTACCATGATTGATATTAAGAAAAAGACACTTTCCGGTTTTAAGTTTATAGATTTATTTGCTGGATTAGGTGGTTTTAGAATCGCATTAGAATCACTAGGTGCTAAATGTGTTTATTCAAATGAATGGGACGAACCGGTTCGAGAAGTCTACGCAAATAATTTCGGAGATATTCCAGAAGGGGATATTACACAAGTTGATGAAAATTCCATTCCAGAACACGACATTTTATGTGCTGGATTTCCATGTCAACCTTTCTCAATAAGTGGAAAACAGCGTGGATTTGAAGACAGTAGAGGTACGTTATTCTTTGATGTAGCGAGAATTGTAAAAGCTAAAAAGCCGAAGATTGTTTTTATGGAAAATGTTAAGAATTTCGCTTCTCATGACGATGGTAAAACTTTGTCGGTTGTGAAAGCCACAATGGAGGAATTGGGGTATAAATTTCATCAGAAAGTTTTGAATGCTGTTAATTTTGGAATTCCTCAAAAGAGAGAACGTATCTATATGGTTTGTTTTAGAAATGACCTAAACATAAAAGATTTTACTTTTCCAAAACCATTCCCATTAAAAAGGCATGTTGGGGATTTTTTGTTAGAGGATGAAAATCAGGTAAAAGATTTATACATAGAGCGTCCAGATACTTATTTTAATGGAGTAGAAGATAATCAATACAGTAACAAACCAATTAGACTAGGTATAGTAAACAAAGGTGGACAAGGTGAACGAATATACAGTATAAAAGGGATAGCAATTACGCTTTCGGCTAACGGAGGAGGAATATTCGCAAAGACTGGCGGATACTTAATAAATGGAAAAACCAGAAAACTACATCCCAGAGAATGTGCAGGAATAATGGGATTTCCTGATAGCTATAAAATTTGTAAAAAAGCAAATCAAGCATATAAGCAATTTGGCAACTCTGTAGTTGTTGATGTTTTGCAACTAATTGGTCAAGAAATAGGTAACACCATGGAGGCAATAAATGAGCGAGATAGAATTCAGACAATGGCTATCTAATAATAATGTATCAAAGAAGATGCAAAGTGATCTTGTATCAAGATTGAAACGCTTTGAAAGAGCAATAGAAAACTGCGATATTGATGAACAATATCGCAGTGATAAATATCGATATTTATTTTCGCTTTTTGAAAATAAAGGCATAAATCAAGCTATGGGTAAGTTTGATAATGTAGATTTACCTATTGGAAAATACCAACTTAGTATATTTAAGTATGCACTAAATAAGTATAGTCAGTTCCTCGAGTATGCAGCTACTTCAACGCCCGAATAAATTCATCCGCTTTTACCCCGTTTATTATATTTTTAAAATTAATAGAAAAAATTACATTTGCATTAAATGTATTAGATAGCTTTCGTATTTCGTATTCAGAATCACGAAGGGAGAGCATATACTCGTGTCCACATAATAAAAAACGTTGATTATGAAGTTGTTGATAGGATTCAACAAAAAGTTTGCCACCATTTTCTCGTATACTTTCGATAACATAACCATGTGATTTGATATATCTTAATACATTGGAAACATTACTTTTTCCAACACTACTTGATCCACTACGTTTTACTCTATATTTAGCACTTACATTGAAGTACTCACTAAATCTCTCAATAGGTAAAATAGTAAAGTTATTTGTTATAAAATAGCGGGTGCCCTTGTTTTCATAGGTTTCAATAATCCAATTTGAAAAGATTTCGGAACCATTATTCATTATTATATCTTTTCCTGCTGTTCCGGCCTCTTTAAAATCGTCAAATTGAGTATTCATATGTTCCATGATTCGTTTTGCGTATGTATTGATTCGAGTAGTATTCTGATGGCTATAAATGAATGTCCTAGATCCAATATCCGGAAGCAAAACGAACTGACCACATTGTGCTGGAGAGTGTTTTGCTTCAATGTAAAAAACACGACCAGATTTAGTTGTTACTTTAATGTCTGGAACGGTGGAGTCAGATCCACCCTCATGTTTAAAGCTCGCGTAGTCACCGAATTTTCTATTCAATAATTCGGTACAGTTGATTTCAAAATCTTCCCATATTGATGACATAACTTTACCTCCTATTATTTAAGATGATTGATGATGCAATGACCTAATTTTTTAATGACATTAACAGTCATCGCATTTCCTGCTTGCATAAGTAAGTGTCTATTGGTAACACTGTCCTTTACCTTCTCTGCATATTCTACAGGGAAACCTTGTAAAAGAAGTGCTTCAAAACCTGTTAGTTCCTTAATAGCATTGTTTTTTATGTAAAAAATACCATCCCTCTGTGAACGTAAAGTTGGCACCTTTCCACGATATAACCTTAAATCCGACATTCTTGTATCGATTATAAGTTTTTCTTCATGCAAGAAATCTGTTGGTACATATTTTCCTTGATTTTCTGGATTTTTTAGGTAGTATGTGAATTTTTCAAGATTTATCTCTGATATATCGTTGTTTGAACCAATTAAATAATTTTCTAGATCAGGGACAGGTTCAACTGTTGGCCATTCGAAGCCATCCGCAGAAAGGTCTGATTTTTTATCAAAGCCAATAAAATATACTCGCTGCCGCATTTGAGGGACACCATAATCAAGGCTGGTTATACCCTGCAATTATAAGATCAAATGACGGTAGAGTTTCACATTTAATTCTTTTTAAATTTCCATAATTTTTTTCGTTTTCAGTATTAAACATCTGTTTGTATGTTGCAACCGATAGTCTACTTGTATCGGAATAACCGACGCATTTTAATCCACTCTGTTCTAAACCAAGCCTTCCAGCCCCTATACCAGAGCAAAAGTCAAAAAATGTATTTATCTTCATTATTACCTCCGATTCTTTTTGAAATCTGCTAAATAACTCATTCTTTTATCATTTCAACGAAAACAGCAATATCACTACTAAGTGCAATGTAAACGTTATTTAATGTTTCGGTGCTTACGATTTTATTTTTTGACATTTAGTTATGAAAGAGGAACTTACTCAACAAGCAATCAGTAAATTTCTTTTTTCATATATATGCGAATAGCTAATATCATTAATTTTAAGATGTTTTACAGAGTCAAATAATATT
Organism: Bacillota bacterium; assembly: GCA_023436485.1. Taxonomy (GTDB): domain Bacteria; phylum Bacillota; class Clostridia; order Acetivibrionales; family DSM-1351; genus Ruminiclostridium. Next base: position 4,371 of record JAEZIU010000200.1, read on the forward strand.
TAAGTGTATCTGGGTAGTTGAGATGATTAAATTTTACAATTTAGGATTTTTTGCGTAAGGATTACTAGCCCAGAAAAAACATCTTCCTCTAATCAAGATTTCAAATTTATTATACCATATTGAATTTTCAAGATATTACACTTTTTTTACTGTACTGATTTTACTTGTAAAATCACACTCAAAATAAAATAACTTGCCCTGAACTGTATTTACAATATCTGAAGGTGGCGAACAGCATTGTCAGATAGGAAACCATATGTTAGCCATTGATAAAGTTACTGATTGGTTAGAATCATTTGAACGTTAATAAAATTTAAAAGAATTACTATGTCTATGTAACTTATTTTTACCGTTACCCTTAACACAATTCAATTTACAGGAAGACTATTGCAGTGTAAAATATTAACAAACGATATTACATATGGAGAGTGTTAAATGGGTATTTTGAGAGAGATATTTGGGCCTAGTAAAAAAGAAATCTGGAAATCATTAAGTGATCAAATTGGCAGTGAATTCATAGAGGGCGGTTTTTTCTCAGCGGATAAAGTGGTTGCCCAGGTAAAAGATTGGACTGTGACTTTAGACACTTATACTGTCTCAACAGGAAAATCCAGTACTACTTATACAAGAGTGCGAGCACCTTATGTAAACAAAGACGGATTCAGATTTAAGATTTACAGGAAAGGTATCTTTAGTGAGATTAGGAAATTTTTTGGCGGTCAGGATGTTGAGATCGGCTTTCTCGAATTTGACGAAGACTTTATAATAAAAGGTAATGATGAGCAGAAGCTCCGCACATTATTTGCAAATAGCAAAATCAGACAACTGATTGAGTTTCAACCTGATATCCACCTTGAGATAAAAGATGACGAAGGATGGTTCGTCAAGAGCTTTCCCGAGGGGGTTGATGAGTTATACTTTTGCGTAGTAGGTGTAATTAAAGATATTGAACGGTTAAAAGGTTTATTTGATTTGTATGCGGAGGTTCTTGATCAGATGTGCTTAATGGGCTCGGCATACGAAAGCAATCCTCATGTACAATTATAATATTAATATACATATTTGAAGTATGATAAAAGAACAGATAATAGCGTCTGTTCTTTTTGGTTTTGAAAATCTAGTAAAGAATACGGTAAAACTCCTTGAACCCGATTCAGGAGAAATTCTGTATTGCTTATATTTTATTTTCATAATACAAGCTCTCTTTTGCTGAATAGCATATCCGAATTATATAAAACATATAGTTTGATTGAGCATCCAATTACTTTGTGATAGTATTAATATGAAGAATATACGTAAAAATATTCCTAAAATAGGTCTTATACCCACGGTGGATATAAATCCCCAAAAGATACAAGAAATTAAATAAGATAACTTAAAAACCTCCTGATAATATGTTAAATACAATAATAAAGTCAGGAAGCAAAAAATGTAAAAGGACTTGCGTTTGGCTTTGCGGAAATACTTGTGAAGATCTTTGAAGCAGTCTCTGAAGAGCTCTAGGAGTACTTGCTTAAAGATATATTATATAGCTTTGATATTCTATGAAAATCAAGGCTATAACGAGGCAATAATAGATGTCCTCCACCTCTGCAGGTGGCGGGTACCGATTTGGTTTTCAGGCGGTGAGCATATCCAGAGTCACCTCTGGTGACCTTTGCCTCGTTGAAACGCCGCTGAGGAAAGTAAACTTTTCTACAACCGAAAAGTTTACTTTTGAACCGAGGCGTTATAAAAGGTACCCTTAATATTATTCTATCAGGAGGAATTGAGAGTATGAGAAATCTCAAAAAGTTAATTGCAATAGTCTTAGCAATATGCGTACTTGCAACATTGTCGATACCTACATTTGCTGATAGTAACGCTAAGACTGATGCACAGTATTTGGAAAAGCTTAATGTAATTAAAGGCGATGGGAATGGTGTAAATGCCGATTACCTTGCAAAAGGAACTACAAGAATTCAGGCGGCAGTAATCTTTCTTAAATTGTGTGGATTAGAGGCTGAGGCTCTTAAATTTTCATCTAAAGAGAACTTTGCTGATGCTGATTCATTAGCATGGACAAAAGGAAGAAATATCTTAGCATATCTCAAGGCTAATCCGCAGTTGGGATGGACTGGTGTAGGTAAAGGCAGATTTGATCCTAACGGCCCGGCGACTGCTCAGATGATTTACAAGATAATGCTAGAAGCTTTAGGTTACAAAACAGGAAAAGACTTTACGTATGCAAACACAATTAAGTTTGCAGCTGAAAAGGGTCTTACCAAGATCAGTACTGTAAAAGGTCAGATAAGCAATGCTAATTTGGCAACTGCACTTAAGGAAGCTCTTGATAAGCCGGTTGCCGGCGGAACAAAGACTCTTGCTCAGAAGCTCGGCTATGATGAGGCAACTACCGGGGACCAAGGGACTAAGAGGGTTACAGTAGATGCCAATGGTTTTGATGCCAGTGGAAGAGTTGTTGCTTACTATGGCTCACCGGATAGTATTGACGGAGACATTGAAGATGATTGGAAGCTTGCTGAACCGGTAAAATTTACAAAGATAAGTTCCGGCAGTACAACTACAACAGCAACCATGAAGGTGTTGTGGGATGATAATGCTGTGTATTTCCTGGCTGAAGTAAAGGATGCTAACATTTCCGATGCTTCCGCGAATGTTTATGAAAAAGATAGCGTCGAATTTTTCCTGGACCAAGATAATAAGAGATGCGGGACATATGAAGGCGATGATAGTCAGTCTAGAATTAATTTTAAAAATGAGAGATCCACTGACCATGGCGATTTAACAAATCTGTATACAGCAGCAAAGACAGTAGCAGGCGGTTATGTAATTGAAGGCCGCGTTGCATTATCTCAGACCCCGGCAAATGGTAAGGTAATGGGTATGGAAGGTCAGATCAATGATGCAACAGGAAGTACAAGAATAGCAACTATGAATATATTTGATACTACGGGTACTGCTTATCAGGATACAAAAAAGTTTGGTCAGATGTTTTTAACTGGTAAAGGTCTCAATTCTGTATCAAAACCGAACTTTTATGATTTGAAATCTTTAGTCATCAGTGCAAAGGATATCGAACTGCAACGCTATTCTAACGGTAATGCAGTTGACACACTAATTAAAGATTCAGAAACTGCAATTGCTGACAAAGCTTCAACACAAGCAAAATTTGACGACTTGCTCAAAAAATTACAAGCTGCCATTGATAATTTGGTACATAACGACTTATCCTTTGATGAAAAAGAGTGTAGAGATATACCAAAGGCATACAAGACGTCAGATCCTGAGAGCATAAGAGGATCTATCGTAAGAG
>JAEZIU010000224.1 GCA_023436485.1 Bacillota bacterium
CAAATGAAAATGCAGGATGTGGTTGCGGTCCGAAGGACAGTGAGTCCTCAAATGAAAATACAGGATGTGGTTGCGGCCCGATAAACAATTCGTGTTGTGGTCCCAATATAAGTTTCTGCGCTGGTCCTATCAAGGAAAGCTCCTGTAGTAGCACAGTAAGTAACTGTAATTCAGACAAAGCCGAAAAGGCGCAGCCATTGTCAAAGTCAGGTTGTAATTGTTCAGAATGTAAATAGTGCATGAAAATAAGGGGGTGAAAATATGTCCAATTTAATTTTTCCTGAAGGCTTTATCTGGGGTACTTCTACAGCTTCATACCAAATAGAAGGTAGTCATAATGCAGATGGGAAGGGAGAGTCTATTTGGGATCGTTTCACACATACACCCGGAAATATACACAATAATGACAACGGGGATGTTGCGTGTGATCACTATCGTCTATATGAGAGTGATATAAAGCTAATGAAGGAACTGGGTATAAAATCATACAGATTTTCAATCTCATGGACGAGAATCTTTCCTGATGGTAAAGGAATTCCAAATAAAAAGGGCATTGATTTTTATAAAAAGCTTATCAAACTTCTAGTAGATAATGATATTATACCCGCGGTGACTCTTTATCACTGGGATTTACCACAGAAATTGCAAGATATAGGAGGATGGACTTCTCGAGAGACAGTAGATAGCTTTGTAGAGTATGCTAAATATATTTTTAAAGAGCTTGGAGAAATGATTCCTTTATGGCTTACCTTCAATGAGCCATGGGTTTCTGCATTTGTAGGTTACTGGTATGGAAGTCACCCACCGGGCATAACAGACCTAAAGACTGCTTTAATAGCTGCTCACAATATACTTCTGGCCCATGGATTAGCTGTAAGAGCTTTCAGAGAAATGAATATAAATAGTGAAATTGGTATTACCTTGAATCTCAATCCTATATATCCTACCTTTTGGGTGATATTTGTCAGTTCTCAAATTGTGTTCTAAAAAAGAATTTTATAAAAAATAGAACCAGTTTCTTACATTATTCGATATATTATGTTAAAATAGGGATAAGTGGATAAATGTGAATAACCATAGTGTATCAATATTAGTTTTTAGTTTTATAAAGCTATTATATATATTGTGGCTATAATGGGAAATTTACATTGCATGTTATAAAGTTTGATTATAGTAATAATGCGTTGCTCGAGTAACTTTGCGTTTGGCTAATAAAACAAAGTTGGGTTTTTTATGGATTATATCTTTGAGTAAAAATAATTTCGTAAAAATATAGGAGGATTTTATGAAACTTAACAAAATACAGGTAAATAACTACAGGCAACTTAATAAAGTAGAGTTATTTTTCCAAGAAGATATTACGGTATTGGCTGGCCCTAACAATAGCGGTAAAACGACGTTTATCTCAATAATTAAAGGAATCCTATGTGATAGTAAGCTTAAGTACACCCATAATGATATACCAGTTAGCCAAGTTACTAAGTGGAAAAAAGCAATATTTCCTGTATGCGTTAAGTGCTTTTCTACTAGTAAAGAAGCAGAAAAAGTAATAGAAGATATCATTAATGAAATTTCTTGTGAAGGAGTGTTGAAACCAGAGTATACTATCGAGCCTTGCGAAATAAAAATTCAGATCACTTATGATCAAAAACATGATGATATTAGAAATTTTGCGGAGTATATTATGGATTTGGATGATTCACAACATTCATTTTATTTTACATATACTTTTTTATTCAATTTTTTGACCTTTAAAAAACTATTGCTTCAATATTACGACAAAATCAATGCACGTCTTGTAAGTTATTCCCAAAATGAGGATGAACAAAAATCTAATATCATAAAGGATTTATTGATTGAAATATATTCAAACAGTTTAGCCGAAAGTTGCTTCTTTACAGATTCAAATTATGAGAATAGAAGCAGTGTAGAAATCGCGGATTTTAAGAAGTTGTTTAACTTTAAATGTATAAATGCAGCTAGGCAATTAGACGATACTAATTCGGACTCGTCCAAAACATTGAGCAAAAGTATAGTTTCATTAGCAAGCAAAGATAAAAATTGGAAAGATACCACAAAGGCTTTACCAGATAGTTTACTTACGAATATCCAAGACTCAGGTATAAAGGAAAAAGTAAGACAGGCTTCGGTTAAAGCATTAGGCTCAGCTTTAAAATCTTTAGCACAAACAAATGGTGGGCATATTGGTGAAATAATGCTTGAAATGGATGTTACCGAGGATGATGTTAGCGATTTAATAAAAAAGATAACTTGTGCAAAGTACCAATTAGAAGGCCATATGCTGAATGAGTCATCTCAAGGATTAGGTTATAGTAATATGATATATCTTCATATGCAACTGGAAGAATTCAAAAAAGGCATGAATCCACTTTTAGTTAATATGTTCTTTATTGAGGAACCTGAATCACATATGCATCCTCAAATGCAAAATGTATTCATTAAGTATTTATTGGCCGTATATAATCAAGTTGCATTGCAAGGTCTAGTTACTACTCACTCTAATGAAATAGTTAGAGTTTCTGGATTAGAACATTTACGTGTAATTAGAGAAACGCAGATGTTTAAGAGTGAAATTTTTGATTTGTCTGCTTTTCGCAAATCATTTGTGATTAAGAATAAGAGTGAACAAGCTGAAGAAAGCATTAATCCAAAAGACATATCCATTTTGGAGAATTTTTTTGATTGGTTTTTTGAAATTGGGTTTTCAGAAATAATTTTTGCGGATAAAGCAGTTCTTTATGAGGGCGATAGCGAGCGTCTTTATTTGAAAAAATTGATTACACTCCCTGCATACCAAAAATTAAGCGGACAGTACATAGCCTTTATTCAAGTTGGTGGGGCTTATGCTTATAATTATAAATCACTTATTGAATTTTTGAAAATTAAAACGTTGATTATTACCGATTTAGATTATAAGAAATCAGCTTTGTCGGAAGCTAAAATACTCGCTTCAAAATCTACAAATTCAACTATTAACAGTTTCTATAAAATATCTTCTGGAGAAACTGTTATTCTGCATGAGAAAATAGATGAAGATGAGGAACTCCAAGACTCTCCTTCAATAGAGGTTCTTTACGAATGGAAAGAAAAAGAGCGAAATAAACTGTGTGATAACTTAATCTATGTTGCTTTCCAGGGAAATGAATATTATGCGAGGACACTTGAAGAAGCAATGATATCTAAATTACTTTCAGTGAAAGCTTTTGAGGGAAAAGCAAGAAGCGAATGGAAAAAAATCAAAGCGGACTATAAGTTGAAATTTACGCTTCCAAATAATAAAGATGGTGAAATAGATAGCTTATTCTCTTTAAGAGATGTTGTAGATAACATGTCAAAATCCAAGACGGATTTCATGTACTCCGTCATTTTGAATTCATTAGGAGAAACAATGTTACCAAAATATATTGAGGAGGGATTAACGTGGCTGATACAAGAGCAGTAAAATCCGAAAACATATTCCTAGTAAATGCTCCGGCAGGAAGCGGTAAAACCACAAAAATAAAAGCAATGTTATCTAATATTATCGCTTCAAATCCTAATGATAATATACTTTGTATTACTTATACAAACCGAGCAGCCGAAGAGCTTGCTAAAGGAATGGATAGTGATAAGATATTTTTTGGAACAATACATGCATATATCCATATGCTTATTTCTCCTTTTTTTACGCATAAGCAGATTATTGACCTATATTGGGAAATGTATGGTCAGCCAATAAGAGATAGAATCTCTAATTCATCAAGTGATGAAAATATAGCTCAAAGCAATCAAAAATACATTGATAAGTATGGTGAATTAACCGAAAAATCAATAAAGCAAAATCTTTCAAAAATCAGTTATAATGAAACTTCTTTTAATTCATTGTATTACGGTGGATTAGGACATGATGATCTTATAGTGTTTGCTAAAACAATGTTTGACAGATACCCAGCTATTCGTAAAAAGATTGTAAATAAATATAGCTTTATATTTATTGATGAGTATCAAGATACATCTGGCTATGTTTTAAAGCTTTTTTATGACGCTGTATGCAACACCAAAGTAAAGTTATACCTTCTTGGTGATCGGATGCAGCAAATCTATAAAAACTATGATGGTTCCTTTGAAGAAGAATTGATGATGCTTAATGAGTCGATTTCATTAGACACAAATCATCGCTCCGTACAAGCCGTTATTGATATATTAAATAACATTTATAACAATCCTTTTTATCAACAGAATGTATCCAAAGATAATGAAGGGAAAGTACCTGATTACTTACCCGAGGTTATAATAACAAGTGATATTAATGGCGCAGTAGAAAGGCAGCAGAAAGAGTATAAAGATACTTTGGTACTGTATTTGCTCAACAATGATAAGTTCAAGGAATTAGGAGCAAGTGCTCTTTAT
>JAEZIU010000232.1 GCA_023436485.1 Bacillota bacterium
ACATGGTTTACCTACTTATTAACATACGGAATAGCTTCTTTGTTTCCTGGCATTGAAAGACCGCTAATCTATGGTAATATAATTACATTTATTATTCTGACCCTACTTACAGTAGTATTTTCAATTAAAAATAAAGAAGATTACAGGCTGTTTTTCGGCAATCTTAAAAAAATAGGCATTCCAGAATTTAATGAATTTGTTCTATCACATAAAACCGAGTTAATTTATGTATTAGTGTGCCTGACATTGTGGAGTGTTTTTATGATACGCTCTTTCACTGTAAACAATAACAATGAGATGATATTGGGGCTGTCTGTTTTCAGCGATTTTGGAGGTCACATTCCCATGATCCGCTCCTTTTCGGAAGGCTCTAATTTTCCTACTGAATATCCCCATTACGGTTCAAGTGGATCCGGCAGTATCACAGGTAACAATGTTATGTACCATTTCATGTTTCATTTTCTATCAGGTAATCTTGAGTTTCTTGGATTACGTATTGATTGGGCATTCAACCTGCCAAGCATCCTATCCATGCTTGCCTTCTTGATGCTTTTGTATTCCCTTGTGGTCTTGATATTCGGCAACAAGCTTACTGCCGTAATTGCCGCAGTATTATTCATGTTCCGAAGTTCATTTGCGGTGTTCACATACTCAGCAGATCTTAAATTGAAAAGTTCATCTGAAGAAGGAGTTATGAAGTATCTTTCAACGATTAAAGAATATCTGACAACTATTTTTAATAATACTGCCAATATTGGAAAAACAGCACATGAAGACTGGGGCTTTTACGCACAGAAGGTTTTTGTCAACAAACGCCATTATGTATTTGCTCTTGGCATAGCCATGCTGGTCTTAATTATTGTATTTCCTCTTTTTAAAAATATGATTTCAAAGCTAAGGAAGACCCATAAAAAAGCTATTGAGGAAATAAACAAATTTAGTTCAACTTCAAGTACTGAAGAAGATCAAATTCAAGCCGAAAATTCAATCGCTGAACCTTCTCTGGTCTCATTAAAAAGGAAATTGTGGTTTGATGAGTTTATAAGAAGTAAAGATGCATGGATACCTGCTAATATTAAACGTTCTGTTTTTGCAGGCTTACTTCTTGGCTTGATCAGCTTCTGGAATGGTGCCGTAGTAATTTCCATGCTGCCTGTGCTTTTCTTTATGGCAATATTTTCTAAACATAGATTGGAATACCTGAATATTGCCGCAATATCCATTTTAATGGTGTTCGCTCAGACCTTATTTTTCACGGGCGGGCAAATATCAGCAAGCAGCGTTAATTTATGCATAGGCTACCTTGCCGAATTTCCAAACGGTATAAATACTACAGCGAAAGCTTTTCTAGAGCAGGGAAATTATAGCGAGTTTATAAAATTGATACCCGATTTATCCTACAATATGCTTTTATTCTACCTGCAGCTTCTTGGTTTTATGCTTTTACTTCTTGTAACAAGCATCCCATTTTCAAAAAGAGGCGGAAGATGGCTGACTCTGGCCTTCCTGTCGCCTATGGTTATGGCAACGCTATTTTCCTTCTCATCTGATGTAGGTGCCAACCATGTTATAATTATTTTCTCAGTCATACTTTTAAATATAATAATTGCAAACATGTTATCCAGGCTGTTGGTTTCAAAAAGCTTTTCAACTCCGGTTGTTATAATGGGACTTTCAGAAATTGTATTTTATATAGCATCTGTTCTATTTAAATTTGAAAAGCTCTTTGTCCCTGCAAATATTTTGGCCTTAGGTGTAACAATTGTTATATTCATTATTGTAATAATAATAAAGCGTAAATTTGATTTCATCAGAGCATTATCGGTTTCCGTTGCTGCCGTTCTTATATTAGCACTTACCTCTTCAGGGATCATTGATGGTTTAGTGCTTTATAATATGGATAATCCAACAGTTCCCGGAAGGCTATACAGTATGGAAGACCCCACTATAAATTGGGTTGAAGACAATACCGGTCGCAAAGATATATTTCTCATCAATCCTGAATTTATACATGTAGTATTGTTGGGAGGAAGAAATGTATTCTTGGGCGGTGCTTATTTTGTGAGTACTGCTGGCTATGATTGGGACAAAAGAATGGGAATTGTAAAAAATATATATGGTGCTACAGATGCTAATACTTTAAAAGAACTTGTAAAAGAGAATAAGATTGATTATATTGTTATTGATAATTCTAACAGGGAAACTAAGGATTATCGATTAAATGAAGAACTGATAAAGAACACCTTCAAGCCAGTGTACAGTGATCCTTCCAGTAATACACAAATATATAAGGTAAAATAACCCTTATTAATAAGAGCTACTCTTTTTTTCAATATATTTTTATAAACATGTATTTATAAATAATTAATTATCCGATATATTTATCAATTATAAAATACAGAGGAGGATAATTATGATCTATTGGAAAGAAGAATATAGCTGCTTTGACTTAGAAATAGACACACAGCATAAAAAGCTTATTGAACTATTGAAATCAATGGAAGAAATTGTAGAGCTTCAGGATGGTTATGATCACTATGATGAAATTGTCTCCGTTTTTAATGAGCTAAAAAACTATACAGTATATCATTTTTCTTACGAGGAAAAGCTTTTTGAAAAGTATCAATATGATCCAATAAGCACTAAGTTACATAAACTAGAACATAAAAGCTTTATTAATAAAGTTTCTGAAATAAATTTTGATGATATCGATAGAGATCAAATT
>JAEZIU010000093.1 GCA_023436485.1 Bacillota bacterium
AAACCAAACTGAAATACTTTTGGCTGCGGGTCAAGGACTCGAACCCTGACAAACTGAACCAGAATCAGTCGTGCTACCATTACACAAACCCGCATCGCTCATCGACAAGAGGTATTGTAGCACATCCCGAATATTTATGTCAATACATTTTAACTATTTTTTTATTTAATTTAATTTTACTGAACTTTAACACTGCCATAATCATATTTTAAAATTCTTCTCATATAATTATATCAAGCATTTGTAAATTTCCTATTTAAAGGCCTGAGAATTATAAGGCCTTTTTTGTTACATCCCAACAATTTCTCCTGTTGAGAACAAATAAATGTATCTTTCCTTGACCGGTTTTAAGGTCAGCATTTCTAAGGCTCTTGAATAATAAGAAATCTGCAGTTTGTACTTTTCCTTTATGTCTGACCTATCACCATTAGAAACATAATCAGTTTTATAATCAATAAGAACGATATTATCCTCCTCTTCAAAATAGCAGTCAACAACACCCTGCAGTAGTATTTTATCCTCATATCCGCTCACAGAAGGCAACTGAGGGTAGATTTCCTTATAAGGCAATTCAATGTTGAATGGAACCTCTCTGTGTATTTTGCCGGACTTTATCATTCTTTTTCCTACTGCTGAACTAATAAAATCAGATATTTTCCTGATGTCTATACTTTTTGCCTGAATTTCAGTTAAAAGTTCTTTGTTAACCATTAATTCAATCTGTCCGGCAATATCTTCACTGTGGAAATCCAGATGCTGCATTACAAAATGCATGGCAGTTCCTTTTTCTGCGGGACTCAGTCCTTTCTTTTGCTCCATAAATGCAGGTTTTTTTATGGTAACGGCTTTGTATTCCGGCTGACTGCTTTCTTCATCGTTATTAAGATCAAAATATCTTTTTAGCTCTGTTACAGATATTTTTGAAGGAATCTGTGCAAAATTCCTGTAAGGGTATTTCCAGTCTAAACGCCGATGAAGTTCCTGGCTGTTTCCGTTATCGGTAATGCTCTTTTCCTGAAGCCAACTTAATATGTCTTCTCTTTCCTGTGTATCTGTTTCGAGCTTCTTTGCCACAGCAATATCCGACTGATTGGTAAGTATTATTTTCCAGGAGGAGTCATCCGAAATCGTGGGCCCGTTATAATCGACCCCAAGACCTGCTGCTTTTCGAAGAAGTTCAGAATCCTTGTGCCTCATAATCGATGGACATATCCAATCCAAATAGTTCTGTGCCTTGAGCATGCTATGAGCAGGGAACTTATCACCGTTGTTTTGAGCCGTACCCAACCATTTTAATGACGATTTTTCAATATTATTTACAGACCCGGTAATTATCAACTTCTCTCTGGCTCTTGTCATTGCAACATATAGTATTCTCATTTCCTCGGACAAAGTTTCAACTCTTATTTTCTGCGCAATTGCCTGTTTGGGAATTGACGGATACTTTATTCTCTTTTTATAATCAACGAAATCAGGCCCGAAACCCAGTTCCTGATGCAGTAAGACACTTTTGTACATATCCTGCATATTGAACTTTTTCCCGCAACCGCATAAGAACACAACAGGAAACTCCAAGCCCTTGCTCTTGTGAATACTCATTAATCTGACAACGTTGTCGTTTTCTCCAAGAACCTTGGCACTTCCCATATCGCCCTTGTTTGTTTTTAGCTTATCTATAAAACTTATAAAATTGAAAAGCCCGCTGTAGCTTGTGTTTTCATACTGTAAAGCACGTTCAAAAAGGATTTTCAGGTTAGCTTGTTTCCTTTCACCATCCTGCATTGCTCCTACTATGCTGAAAAGACCTGTCTCATCATATAGCTGCCATATGAGTTTGTGAGTTGTCATATAGAGTGACATTTCTCTCCACTTTGCAAGCTGTTTCAGAAAATCGGAGGATTTCTTTGAAACCTCTGTGTCCTGTACTGCTATTTCTTTGAGTGCTTCAAATATTGAAGCGTTGCGATTCATAAGTCGTACTTCTGCCAAATCACCTGTACTGAAATTGACTATTGGTGATCTTAATACTGACAAAAGCGGAATATCCTGATAAGGATTATCAATTATTTGAAGTAAGGACAATATTACCTGCACTTCCGGCGTCTTAAAAAAACCGCTTCCTGTATCTGCAAAAACCGGAATATCTGCCTTGGCAAGTTCTTTTGAAAATACCTCTGTCCAATTCCTGGTAGTTCTCAGCAGTATGACTATATCATTGAACCTTACATCCCTGTATTCCCCAAGTTTTTTATCGTATATAACATATTTTTTGCCGTCCGCACCGGGTTGAAATAGCTCTATAATTCTATTTGCTACCATTCTGGCTTCCTGCTGTATATTATCAAGTATTTCTTCTTCTTCCAGGGATTCTTGTTCGTCCACAGGTTCACTGCCTTCTGATTGCACACTGTTATCCACGACAGAGGTTTCTATTAAATGCAGCTCTATGGCCCCTCCTGCTACTGTCTTTTCATTTTGACATTGAGGAAAGCCTGCTCCGGGGTTTAGTTCTTCTATCTCATTGTAATCAAGTTCTCCCACCTTTTGGGACATTATCTGCTTGAATATATAGTTGATTCCGTCAACAACATCTTTCCTGCTTCGGAAATTCTTAAAAAGCAGTATTTTTCTGTAGCTGCTGCACTCGTCTATTGAGTAATTATTGTATTTTTCAAGAAAAAGTTCAGGTTTGGCCTGTCTGAACCTATATATGCTTTGTTTTACATCTCCTACCATAAATACATTAGGACTGCCTTTGTCTTCTTTTGAAATCATATTAATTATTATTTCCTGTACCAAATTGCTGTCCTGATATTCATCCACCAATATTTCAGTAAATTTATCCTTGTAATACTGAGCAATTTTTGTAGGACGTATGTTTCCATCTTCATCAGTTTCAGCCAGTATATTAAGGCAAAAATGCTCAAGGTCATTGAAATCAACTGAAGCCCTCTGACTTTTTTTCTGTGAATATCTTCTTCCAAAATCCATAACCAACTTAGAAACACATCTCAGTATGGGATACATAGTTTTAAGGTCAGAAACTATTTCATCAGATTCCATGAAAAAAACTTCATTTTTAAGCCCGGTAATTACAGACTTTAACTCGTCCCTTGTTTTCTTTACACTTTCCTGAACGGATTTTTCAGCATCCTTTCCGCATCTGGGCAGGGTCTGGAATTCAAAGCTGTTGATATAATTGTACAGTTTGTCCCATTCCGTCCCATTTTTAAAAACTTCTATAAGCTTATTCAGGTTATCGTTATCCTCAACAAATACAGGCAGATATTTTTCCAAACCCGGTGCATATTTGATTTTTTCACATGCTTCAATCATTATATCCCGTAGACCTTCAAGTCTCATAAGACTTGTTTCCAGAAGAATTCTGCCCCAGGGTGTTTCTCCAAAGTCATTTCTACTCTCGAAATTATAACTTTCCACTTGTTGTTCAAGCCATTTTTCCGGCCATGGATAACTCTGGACGAAGCTGTAGATGTTCAAAACCATATCTTGAATTTTTTCATCATCTCTGTTGCTACCATAGGACTCCAATAGGTCAAAAAAATCTTCATTTTCCTCAACATTCTCGTATATTTCTTCAAACAATTCATTCAAGGTTTCTGATTTCAGGAGTGTAGCTTCCGTCTCATCCAGTATTTTGAAAGCCGGGTCTATTTCTATACTCTGAAAGTTACTTCTTATAACCTCCAGACAAAATGAGTGAATTGTTGTAATTGAAGACTTGTTAAGAAGTACAAGTTGTCTTGAAATATTTTTTGACCCTTGATTTTTTTCTATTGCATCGGATATGGCCGCCCCTATTCTTTCCCTCATTTCAGTAGCGGCAGCATTTGTAAAGGTTACTACCAACAAGGAATCTATATCTACAGAGTTTTCTTCATCCGTAATTTTTCTTATTATCCTTTCAACAAGTACGGCGGTTTTACCTGCACCGGCTGCCGCAGCAACAAGCAGGTTGCAGTCCTTTTGGGTTATGGCGGCGTATTGTTCTTTTGTCCACTTGGTTTCAGACATCTATTGATCCCCTTTTACGTTAATTTCTTTCATAAGTTTCCATATATCATCATCTTCTCTATCATGGAGCATCCTGAAGCTGTTGTCCTTTTGGGTCTGATCAAACTGGCATACTGATGAATAATTACAATAGCTGCAGGAAGTTAATTTCTTCTTTTTGTATGGGCTTATTGGAACATTCCCCTTCATAAGTTCACTGCACATGTCTTTCAAAAGCTGCTTTACAAAGCTTCTTAAAACTGTAAATTGTTCTATGGTAGCAGCAGAGGATTTTCCCAAAACATCTCCCTTATTTATCCTTGCAGGAATAATGATGGAGTTCCCTTCAATTGTATTGTCCATATATTTAACTAGCTGAACATCGGCAAGGAGTAGCCCCTTCATTTTTAGCTTTTTCATTATGGCTGTTTCTATTTCTTCCGGCGAACTGCTGCCTGTACCTCTTATCATTGGATCGTCAACCCTGAAATATAAAATTCCTCCGGGTATGGCCTTTTCGTCATTACTGTTATCGTTGTATTCCCATAGTGCATCCAAGTAGGTTATAAGCTGCATCTGAAGTCCATAATAAACATCGCTTAGTTTAAAATCCTTTTCCCCGGATTTATAATCTACTATCCTCAGATATGTTCCGTTATCTGTCTTCAAAGCATCAATTCTGTCAATTCTGCCTACTAGCTTTATCTTTTCGCCCGACTCCAATTCAATGACTATTGACGGATATTCCCCACCCTCTCCGAATTCAACCTCATAACCTACCGGTTCAAAGTTGCTCCGCCGTATATGCTCCGCAATAAGCCATACAGCCCTTGTAACAACTCTTTTAAGTCTTACGGCCAGAGCCTTAAACCTTTTGGAGCCTCCGAGAATGGTATTCTTCATACTTTCCAAAAGTTCGTCTACTATATCTGAAACCTGTTCACTGCACCACTGCCTGTCAAATTCCCTCCAGGAATAATTGTTTTCATCCACCATTTTTGAAAATCTTTCAATGACAGCATGCATAAAGGTTCCAACATCCGGCGGACTCAGCCGGTAAATTTTTCTTTCCCTGGCACCCAGACCGTATTGTACATAAAATGCAAATGGGCATGAAGTGTACTTTTCCAGTCTTGAAACTGTAAAGTACGGACTTTTCCCGTACAGCTCACGGATTTTTAGCTTGTCCACCGGGACAGCTATATTTTTGTATTTCAATGCATTTATCATTGCATCACACTTTTGCTTCCATTCTGTCTGACCTGAAAACCATGTAAATAATTCCCTCCACATGTCTCCCGGTTCTATCCCCTCGTTTTTCTGTCTTAGTGCAGAAACCAACTGGTTAAATGCAGGTACAGGTGATGCTATCATATCAATCTGCTGCTTGTCTGGAGCAGTTTTTACAAGATTGCTTTTTTCGGTTACCTTTGGAAATATCTTTCGCATTCTCGATATGATTGTGGAAGGGCGCATTGTTCTTCCCTCATGATCGGCAATAGGCCAGCTTATTCTCAAAAAGTTTTTTGGTGTGGTCAGTATTCTATATATAAGGTATTGCTCGTCAAAAGCTCTGGATTTTGTATCGCTGGCTAGTTCAATACCTTTTTTGTTAAGTACTTCCCTATCGGCATCCGATAAAACCCCCTCGCTTATCCCGGCGGAAGGAAATACTCCGTCATTTGTTCCAAGAATGTATAAAGCTTTTATTTCGTGGCTTCTTATATGTTCAATACTTCCTACCAAAACCTGATCAAGGGATGCCGGAATAGATGAAATCTTGTACTCGGACAGTCCCACCTTAAATACGTTGGCAAACCTCTCCAGCCCAAAGGTTTCATCCCCCATTACTTCTACAACCTGATCAAAAACATCCATAAGTATGTTCCAGACTTGCTGATATTCACCTGCAAGCCTTAACTGTCCGTTTTGAGTAAAGCTGTCTATATAATTTTGAATTCTTTCTTCAACACCGATTTCAACCAGATATTCATAAATTCCCGTGCAAAACTCTCCTGCGGTTCTTTTTCCCTTTGTCCTGCTTCTGAAACGCAACAGCGGCTCACGTATTTCATTTCTGGTAGTATTTACCTGTAGAAGTAGTTCATCATTTTCAGTGTTCTGTTTATCGTCAGTCCTGAATTCAATACTTGTATTCCAATCCGCCTCCTGTGTCCAACGGCTGCTCCTGATACCGCAGGCCAGAACGTAATTTTCCAGTACGTCTATCTTTGTGTCATCAATCCCTGTAAGCCCTGATTTAAGATACCTGAACACTGCTTCATAGGACCAACTTTCAGTAAATATCTCCAGCATTGAAAGCACCATCCTCACCAACGGATGATTTGTTATTTCAGTTTTGGAATCTATAAAACACGGTATGTTGTACTGTTCAAAAATTACCTCTATAAGATTTTCATATCCTGTAAGATTTCTTGTGGCAACCGTTATGTCCTTAAATTGCATACCATTGTCACGGCACTGCCTGATTATATCTCTTGCACATTCTTCGATTTCAGTATAAATGTTTACCGATTCAAAAAGCTCTATGTCGGTTGTCGGCTGAGGATAAGCCCTGTAAGGATAGGAAAAGTAATTTGCTTCAAGGCTCTGAAGTTCAATGCTATCTTTAAATCTTGGTAGTTTTTTCGTGTTCAGGCCCACAGGCGGAAGTATTTTAACACCGCATGATTCCGCAATGCTTACAAATTTTTTGCAGGATTTTTTAACTGCCGCAAATACATCCGTTGAATCTGACTGTCCATCGTCAAAAAGTATATCGGTACACATGGTTATGTAAACATTCTCTGCCTGTTGGATAAGCTTCGATATTACATCAACCTCCTGAGGAGTAAATCCCGCAAAACCGTCAATCCATATCTCTGATTTACTGTACATTTCTGTAGCTTCGAGTTTAGAGGCCAGTATAGTCAATTCATCATCAGTGTCTCTGTAACGGCTTTCCAGCATATTGTTAAACTCACTGTATATAAGCTTTATTTCCCTTAGCTTAAATGAGAGATAATTGTCTTCGGTAAGTCCTTCTAAAACTTCATCGAAGCTTTCAGCACTTACATTATATCTTTTGAGCTCGGTTATAAGTGTTGATAGTGTATTTACAAAGCCTTTGCAATTTGCCGATTTATGGAATATGGTAAACTGATCCTTTAATCTGTCCAGAATACGATATATAATCATGTTCTTTCCGGCAGGATGTATATGAGGGTATGTAATGCCTCCAACCTCATTCAGAACCCTGTAGGCCATTCTTCTGAAGCTCAACACCTCAGTCTTTAAAATTCCTCCTGTTTCAAGAACCTTTATCAAGTCACGTTCTGCCTGTAAGGTATACTGCTCGGGTACAAGTAGGACAAGTTTTTTATTACTATCGTTATTCTGTTTTGTTTTTATCGAATTCAAGCAATGGAAGGACTTTCCCGAACCTGACCTTCCGTATATAAATTGAAGACTCATAGCTTCTTCCTTTTCTTATGTATTTTTAATAAGTGATTTTTATATTTTCTTCGGTCTGTACCGGCTCTTTTATGATAAATCCTGTAATGAAGTAAAATAAAATACCTGTAATTATTACTGAAATAAGACTTCCTGCAGAATTAAAAGTCGATGTGTAAAATACGGTATTTGTTGAAAGTACATTATCAGGATAGCTTACAATTAAAAACCCTATCAGGTTGTTTACCGCATGAGCCCCTATAGCTGCCTCCAAAGAGTTTGTTTTTATAGTAACCATAGCAAAAATCATTCCAATAAAGAAATAATTCAAGATCATGCATAACGTACTTATAATACCTATTTTGCTTGAAGCAGTTACTTCCGGGTTCATCAGGTGAGGAAGCGTGAACATAAAACCCGATATTGCCGAAAGGAGCATACCGTTTTTTATTTTAAGTCCAAAGCTCTGAATTACGTACCCCCTGAAAACTAATTCTTCTGTAGCCGCTTGTAAAGGTGTCATTATAAGAATAAAAGGCAAAGCAATCCAGAATTTTGAGGCATCAAAACTGAATGAATAGGTTTCAGGCGATATGAAATAATCAATTACAGACCCCACCGCAATAAGCCCACCGTAGACTAAAAACCCTATCCAGAATCTGCTCCACTGCATTTTTCTTTTTGTAGTTATAATTGAAGTAAACGTTCTGTAATGTATGAACTTTGTTGCAATAATCAATCCCGCCAACATCAGGTATATTGTAAAATTGGTAAATATGTAATTGGTAAAAGGATTTACGTATTTGTCCATAAATGCAAAAACATCAGTTGAAATTGATAAATCAAAAAAGGCGTCTCTATTTTTTAATAAAGCATATACTATGGGAATTGAGCCTATAAAGCTTCCGATAATAAAATAAAAGTACAGTATAACTGAAACCGCTGCTACGAATCTCGATGGTTTGGTATTACCTGTAGCCGCCATATCCTGATATTTAATTGACATGTCAGACCTCCAACATTTTATAGTAAAGCTATTATAGTTTTCATTATACTATTTTTTTATTTTCATTAAAATGCTTTAATCCAATATGTAAAAAAGCAACAGTCAATAGGACTGCTGCATTTTTAATAGATTATGTCTACCGTAAAGCTACAAGTACACAAGCCATAACTGCAGTAAGTTCAAGCTCGTTAATTCGCTTTAATAATTCATCGTTATATGTTCCAGGCTGGAGCCAGATGTTTTTGATGCCTAATTTTGCAGCTTCTTCTATTACTATACTCCCTCTTTTCGGTGAAACCACCATATCTATTACTTCAGGTTTCTGCGGAAGAGAGGACAAATCCCTGTAGCATTTATCACCTTCTACAGTCTCGTATCCCGGGTTAACGGGATAAACCTCATATCCCGCACTTTTCAACTTTTTATATATCCTATTACCATACTTTTCGGGGTCCTGATTTGCACCTACTACAGCCCATACTTTTTTTTCAAGCATTTGTTCTTCATTCATATCATTTATCCCTTTCAATCTATATTGTATATAAAAACCTATTTATTCTTTTAGTATACCACCTGTTTCAATTATAAAACGTTAATAATGTTTAACGTGTATACAGGTTTATACGTGCTATTGCATTTGCGGCTTCCATGCCACTTTTTAGAGCTCCTTGCTGCCATCTGTGTATTGCTGATATGTGTTCTCCTGCAAAGTATACTCTGTCTCCGTATTCCGGCAAAGTCATTGTCCATGAAAATAATTTTTTCTGCTGGGGTGTAAGATAACAGAATGCGCCTCTGAAAAGGGGATCGTTATCCCAAACCTGTGTTTTAAAGTCTGTAACAATGTTATTTAGATATCCTTTAGAAAGTCCGTGGACTTCTTCAACATTTCTTTTTATTTTGTCAAATCGATCCTCGTCAGTCATATTACCCAGCCTTACAGAATCCAGATTAAAATTATAGGAACCCACAATTACGCCGGGCTCGGCTTCTGTACTTCTTTGATTAAGTCCCTGGGGAACCTGACCTCGACTAGAAGTATACCATATAGCAGTTACAGGCAGATCTGTATATGAACCGCCACCGAATATCCCCTGTTCCTCCCAGAATCTCCTGTTGCAGTTAAGGAGAGTCTTTTGGGCGTTACCATAGGTTACTTCCTTTATTGCCTGCATTTTTAAGCTACTGAACATAGGAGCTATTTCAAAGGTTCTTAAAACCGAGAAAGGAACTGCACATACAATATAATCGAAATTTTCACATCCTGTTTCCATGAGCTTTGTATTATCATATGCGAGGGTTACTCTTCCGTCTTCAAGGCATTTATATATGCCTTTTACCTTTATTCCCTGTTTCCATGTGACTTTACCCAGAAGTTCAGCGGGTACATCAGGATAATACTCCCAGGGTTCATTACTTATAAATGATCTGTGGAACGCCAAAGGTAAGTTTACCATTCCGCCTGTTATTTCATACAGGAACCAGAAATTCACAGGAAAGTACTCCTGCACCAAATCAACATAATTGTGATACAGGAACTCCCCTCCTATTGGAAATAGGTTTGAAAGAAGGTTAATCGCACCCTGACTGAGTTTTCTATATTCAAACATCTGACGGGTATTGAGGCTGTCCCAGAACAACAGCTGCCTGCTATATCGTGGTTTCACCTGAATAATCTCAATTCTGGCAGATGGTGGAGCCTCAAGAACAGGTGCTTCTATCCCGTAATATCCCAACTCCTGCCATGCTGTTTTTGCCTCCCATGAAGCCAGATCGTAGGTTGGATAAATATACTTCATAACATTTTTACCGTATGGATCATTTCTTGCTCTTCTTTGGTGAAGATATATAAAAGTCTCCGGATCACTCTGTATAAATGGCCTAGTATCAAGCTTGAATAAATTTATATAATGCCATACTGTCTCATGGTTGACAGGTATTCTCATAGGCCCTAATTCGCCGTAAAGCTTTTTTTCCCTATCAAAATAATATGTATAAACCCTACCGCCTATCCGATCCTCAGATGCCTCTAATATTGTTATATCAAACCCAAGCTTACGAAGCTCATAGGCGGCAGCCATTCCTGCGAGGCCTCCTCCTATAATTCCCACACTTTTACCTTTGAACCGGCCGGGTTTGGCTATTGAGGTAATATTTTCAGATGGTGAAAATGCATTCAAAATATTGCAGTAGTCCTCTGTATGACAGGTTCTGTATAATGCATATTTTGCCATGGTTTGACGTTGTTCAAATGACGGATTATCAGGTTGTGGGGGTCTGGGCTCCTTAGAATAAAGAATATTTGGACAAATCATATGCGTTCTCTCAATCTACAGTACTTCTAATTATTTATATGAACAGTAATTATTTTTTGTGTTTTATTTCACTTTAATATGGGAATTCATATAATATTACATTTAAATCTTGGAGGCAATAGTTATGAATGACGTTATAATAATAGGCGGAGGTCCGGCAGGCTATACAGCTGCCCTTTACAGTTCCAGGGCACAACTTGACACCTTGGTTATTGAAAAAATGTTTTCGGGCGGGCAAATGGCTACAACGGACGTAATGGAAAACTACCCCGGATTTGAGGAACCTATCGGAGGCTCTGATCTTGCATTGAGAATGGAAAAACAGGCAAGAAAATTCGGTACGGTAGTATTGAATGATGAAGTACTTGAGCTTGATCTGGATTCACATATAAAAAAAGTTAAAACTAAAAATAATACTTTTGAAAGTAAAACAATAATTCTTAGCATGGGAGCCTCGCCAAAAATGCTGGGCCTACCAAATGAAGAAAAATTAAGAGGTTCAGGTGTCTCCTACTGTGCAGTTTGTGACGGTGCTTTTTTCCGAGGAAAAACTGTTGCAGTTGTCGGAGGCGGTGATACTGCTGCTGAAGATGCGCTTTATCTGGCAAGATTTTGCCCCAAAATATATATAATTCACAGAAGGGATACAATGAGAGCCACAAAGCTCCTTCAAAACGAGCTGTGCTGCAACAAAAAAATTGAATTTTTATGGGACTCGGTCGTAGAAGAAATTGAAGGACAATTTGGTGTTGAAGGCTTGAAAATTAAAAATACTAAAACGGGAGAACAAAGTTCTATAAAAGTAGACGGTTTGTTTGTAGCAATTGGTTTAAATCCCAATAATTCCCTCGTAAAGGATAAAGTAGAACTTAGCAAGGATGGATATGTTAAAACCGATGACAGAATGAGGACTAATATTCCCGGTGTATTTGCAGCCGGAGATTTACGTGAAAAGTACCTTAGGCAAGTCATCACTGCCGCTGCTGACGGAGCTTCAGCAGCCTACACTGCCGAACAGTATATAAATGAAAACATGAAATATTTTAAATAAAAAATTTTCCACGACTTTTATCATCTCTTTCGGAAACAATAATTTTGAATTCATTATGAAAGGATGATTGCGATGAAAGTAAAAGATATAATGACTACAAATGTAACTTATGTTGAACCGAATGCTTCTATCCTAGATACTGCAAAGTTAATGCAACAGCACAATGTAGGATCAATTCCTGTTTGTGACAAGGGAAGCGTTGTAGGTATGGTAACTGACAGAGATATCGTTGTCAGGAACATTGCTATCGGTAAAAACCCTCAGCAAACACCAGTTAGTGATATTATGACAACCGGCATAACTTCTGTCAGCCCCGACATGGAAATGTCACAGGTTACCAAGATGATGGCTGACAGCCAGATAAGAAGGGTACCTGTAGTTGACCATAACAATCTTATTGGAATTGTTGCGCTGGGTGATGTGGCTACAGATGCAAAATTCGATACTGAGGTTGCTGATACTCTTACTGAAATATCAAGACCTTCAAAGCCTCAGTAAAACTATTAAGGTAGTAAAAACAAGGCTTCATCAGATGAAAATCTGATGAAGCCTTGTTTTATTATTTTTAGCCTTTCCTACCAGTGTAAATGAGGATTGCATCCCTCAAGAATTCTGCCGTACCCGGTTGTTCCTTATCGTAATATGCTCTGAATCTTTCATCATCTACATACATTTGTGCAAGTCCTGCATGAGCCTCACTGCTGTAACTTGGCCAAGAAAAGCCAAGCCATTGACGATGAAGATCAGCTGCTTTCTGTGCAAGTTCCCCTTCCGGATCTCCTGTTTTAAAGGCCTGTTTTAATGTCTCATGAACAAGGGCTGTAAGTTCTTCAAGTTCCTTGTATTGTTCCTCTGACATACCCCTTAATTTATCGTAGGATTGATTCACAGTCTCTTCCCCATACTTTTCACGGATTTCCTCTCCATATTTCCTGTCATTTTCATCAAGAATTTTTTTTTTGAAACCCTCAAACTTTTCTCTATTAGTCATTTCAATTCTCCCTTCACTGGCAGCTAATGTTTTATCAATAGTCATTATTAACTGCTCCAACTGATTTTTCTTTTCCAAAAGCTTTCCACGGTGGTCTTTTAAAGCTGAAATACTGTCGTAAACCGGATCATTCACAAGTTCCCCTACTTTATCGAGTTCCACACCCAGTTCACGATAAAACAAAATGTGTTGAAGCCTGTCAATTTCCTTCTGACCATAAATACGGTATCCTGATGAGTTTATTCTCGCCGGCTTGAGAATACCTATTTCATCATAGTACCTGAGTGTCCTGGTACTTACCCCCGCTATTTGAGCCAGCTTTTTTATTGTGTATTCCATAGCTCCTAACCTCCTGACAGGATTAATATACACCTTTACGCAACGTGAATGTCAACTATATTTTTTAAAATTAATTCACCATATTTTAATACACCACATACAATATAAACAGTATTCCCTTTTTACATATTTGTGGAGGTAATAATGAGCTATACATTTCCATCCGGCCAGCCTCAGGGCACTGCACGGAAAGTGACCAATAAACTAAGAGAAATTATGATAGCTGAATTAATGGCTATAAACGGATACCAAAGCCACATTGCTAATTCCAACATGATTAATGTAAACGAAGTCTGGCATCATATAATGCTAGATGAAAAAAGGCACTATGAAACCACGCTCAGCCTGCTGAGAAAGTATGATCCCGTACAGTATAAAGCTTCTTCAGACCAACACGAGGATTATCTGAAACCTAAGTCACCCATGCAATTGTACAGTCCTTCTTATGACAAACAAATAATTCTAAATAATATAAGAGAAGACATTAAGGGAGAACTGGAAGCTGTAATACTCTATGAGGAACAAATGGAGGCATATTCCTCCTATAAGGATATAAAAATTGTAATTCAATCAATCATAGATGACGAAAAGGAACATGCGGAACATTTAACACAGGTTCTGAAAAAGTATGAAAATGAGCAGTTTATCTACATAAAGGAAAAAGGGAAAAATGAATCGCATAAACATAGTAAACCGTAAATTTTCCCACGTTTTTGTTTTACATAGAATATCAAATTAAACCAATAATAATTTAATGATTAATAAATTTTTATTATTGGGAAGGTAAATACTTTGTTTAAAAAACTATCTAGGTTTATAAATTTTGTTAACAATGTAAGAAGTAAGCAAAGCGATAATCAAAAGCCTTCACCTGATAATGTATCTTATGTAGGCAATCACCTAAATTTAAATGAATCGGTGGATGAAAATTCTAAGATTTTGAAAAAAACACTCGGTAAAAGTGATGATATCATATTCAGGGAGTTTTATTTTGGTGTAAAGCACCAAACCAAAGCACTTATCAGCTTTATTGACGGGTTGGGAGATAAGAACCTTATACTTGAGTATGTTGTAAAATCACTTATGGTTAACATCCATATCGCAGACCCTCATGGCAAGTTAGTCAATAAGCGGAATATGTTTGATGATATCAAAAAATATATACTAAGTATTGTCGAAGCAACTGAAGTAAATAATGTGGATCAAGCCATCGACACAATTTTATCGGGTAATACACTTCTACTGATAGACGGGTGTGACCTGGGGTTTTCCATAAGCGCTAAAGGCGGAGAAAGCAGGAGTATACAGCAGCCGGAAACAGAAGTCGTAATCCGCGGCTCCCGAGAAGCTTTTGTGGAAACGTTAAGGGTTAATACATCTTTGATACGTAAAATAATCAAAAATCCCAACCTTATTTTTGAAACACTTGTTGTGGGAAAACAAACCCGAACTGATGTGTGTATCGGATATATTCAGGGAATTGCCAATGATAAGGTAGTACAGGAAGTACGGGACAGAATAAACCGCATAGACAGCGATATGATACTGGAATCAGGTTATATAGAACAGTTCATTGAGGACAATCCTTTGTCTCCTTTTGCGACAATCGGTAACAGTGAAAGACCTGACAAGGTATCTGCAAAGCTTTTGGAAGGAAGAGTTGCTATTTTATGCGGAGGTACGCCCATTGTATTAACTGTTCCCTATACTTTTGTCGAATCACTTCAGGTACCTGAGGACTATTATTCCAGACCTTTTCTTACTAACCTTATCAGAATTCTAAGAATTCTGGCGCTTTTCATTACACTTACTCTGCCTGTTCTATATATTTCTCTTACCACCTTTCACCAGGAAATGATCCCTACAGTGCTACTTGTTACCTTTGCCGCCGCAAGGGAGGGTATCCCTTTCCCGGTTGTAGTTGAAACTCTTATAAGTGAGATTATATTTCAGCTTTTGAGGGAATCGGGTATCAGAATGCCCAAAGCTGTAGGTACGGCAGTGAGTATTGTCGGTACTCTTGTTATTGGACAGGCTGCCGTTGAAGCAGGAATTATCGGTGCACCAATGGTAATCATAACGGCTTTGTCGGCAATTACCAGCTTTATTCTTCCATCCATATACGATGCAGTTATAGTTTTTAAGTTTATACTGATTTTTTTAAGCAGTGCTTTCGGACTTTTTGGCGTAATCGTAGGAATGTTCTGCATGTTGGCCCATATGTGTTCCCTTAGAACCTTCGGAACACCATTTATGTCACCTTTGGCACCGGTAAACTGGAGCGATTTGAAAGACAGTATTCTTAGACTTCCCCTTTGGGTTATGAAAAACAGACCTAAAGCAATTACATGGAAAAAATCCAACCGTCAGGCATCCAGCCAGATGCCAAATAAGCCTGACAAGAAAAAAGGAGGGAAAAACTATTGAGTAAAAAATTTATTGCAGTTATACTTACCTGTACATTTTCTGCAATGCTTTTAACAGGCTGCTGGGATCGAAAGGAATTAAACCAGTTGGGAATTGCCATGGCTATAGGTTTGGATAAAGGTGATGACGGCAAAATTCAGTTAACAAGTCAGATAGTACGTCCGGGAGCCATGGAAAAACAGGGTGGTGGAAAAGAGCCTCCATATGAGCTTGTCATTTCCTCAGGTGATTCCATTTTTGAGGCAATCAGACACACAGTCAAGGAATTTGACAGGAGAAGCTTTTTCTCACATATTAAAGTAATAGTTGTTGGAGAAGACTTTGCTCGGGAAGGCCTTGGGGATACTATTGACTTTATAACCCGTAGCCACGAATTGAGAAAAACAACTTGGCTGATTGTTGCTTCAGACTCCAAAGCATCTGATATACTAGGTGTAAAACATGGACTTGAAAAAATACAGGCAAATTATATGGAAGGAATACTGAAATCTCAGAAAATAGATTCAGATTCGACAGTTACAAGAGTTATAGATTTCATAAAGACAATGCCCGGTGAAGGGAGCAACCCTGTTACCGGTGTTTTTTCATTGATTAATGTTAAAAGTGTCCCTTCAGAAGGAACAGAACCCGAAGAACGTAAAGGACTTAAACTTTCCGGATCAGCATTATTTAAAAAGGATAAGCTTATAGGTTTCCTAGATAATAGCCAAACCCTTGGGCTTAATATTTTAACAAATAAATTCAATAAAATATCAACCAGTATAAAAGCTACCTCGTATAGTCCTAATACTGATGTTGTAATAGAGATAATTAAATTGAAATGTTCCATAAAACCATCTATTAATAACGGTAAAATACAATTTAACATTGCAATAAAGGCAGAAGGAAATCTTACCGAGGTCAGGGGTGATGTGGATGTTACCAATTTACAGATATTCGATGAAATTAATAGTAATTTCTCAGAATTTTTAAGATATACTACAGATAACTCTATCAGGATTATCCAGAAGGATATGGGAACTGATGTAATAGGCTTCGGTAGAGCTTTCGAGCTAAAGTACCCTAAAACCTGGAATAAAATCAAAACTCGATGGAGTGATGAGATATTCCCAAACGTATCATATACTGTTACAGCAGACACCTGTCTCAATAGAACCGGTTTAACTTTAAAACCTATCAACGCCAAAAAGCTGGATAAGTAGTTTTCTAGCGTTTATTATTTGAAATCAGCCTTATGAGGGATAACACCGCATAGTATAGAAACACAGCTATTAAAAGAAACGAATAGCCCCATGCCGAGAAGGCTATTATACTTTGCCCTATCCCTGTTTCTATTGTGTCATTTATTATTTTAGTAATAAATTTCATCATATTTCTTCTACACTTCCCCACTTTTATTTTTAATATTTAAGTCCTTATTGCAATATCTTTTAAGATAAAATATCAATAAAAGCATTAATGGTACTATATTGCTGACGGGAACCCATTGCTGCCAGTATTGCGGTACGAGATATTTCACATGGAATGGGTAATTGGGCTCATAAACTTTTGTATACCACATGATGAACACAGCTAATGGTACCAGAACCCATCTGTAATCTTTAATATGAAAAAGTTCAGCAAAGATAAGCACAGCAGAATAATAAAATAAAATTGTTAAATAGAATCCACCCATAAATACAAGAATAACTCCAATGGCATCCAGATTTGTGATGATATCTCCTATACTAATCAGTTTGATTACCTCAAGGAACGGTATGGTAGCTGTTGCAGTATAGTTTGGGCCCAATGATGCAACCATTATAATAAGTGAAACGGTTAAATTAACTCCTGTCAATGCAAGAGCCCAGTAAGTTGTTTTTTTCACTATCTTTACCGATCCGTTATACTTCCATAATTGAAAAAAGACAAAAACCAGACCGAAGGGAAAGTTGATTCCAATAGGATAAAAAGCCTTTAAAATAGGCTTGTAACCATCTTGGAATACCGGAAACAGCTCTTTAAGATTTATCTGCCCAGATGCAATTACCATAATGTAGATTGATATAATCAAGAAAATTACTATAGGAAAGACTATTTCGGCTATACGCCCCAGAGTCTCTATCCCTAAAAAAAGCACATAAATAATTGCTACATAAAAAAT
>JAEZIU010000240.1 GCA_023436485.1 Bacillota bacterium
GCTTTACCATTTTTTAAAGCTATATCTCCAGCCTTCCGTAGTTGCTCAATTATATAGGATTTTGATTTGTTACCATCTAAAAAAACATCTCTATCATGACAAAGAATACCTATATTATCGGCTAGTTTTTTTGCAATTGGATGATCTTCCGATCGACTGTCTACAAAAAACATATTTTTCTTTTTGACAATATCCAATATACTTGATATTACATGTTTTTCATTTCCTGCTTTAGAGCCCATATGAATATTGGCCCCCACCGCATACGGAACATCCTCAAGAGCATCTAATGTAATCTCTTTTATTTCATTAATGTGCATATTTGCTAATATTGGTTTAGGCCCTACCCATTTTAAAGGAGCATTGTTAGCTTCTAGCGGAAGGTGAACAATTACTTCATATCCTTTTGTATGTGCATTTAAAGCATCTGTCTTGGTATATGTAAGAAACGGCATTACAGCAAATGTTAGATGTCTGTTTATTAACATCATCTCATCAACACCTTTACGATTTTGCCCGAAATCATCTATTATAATTGCTAATTTAGCTTTTTGAATCAGTAAATTGGATTTATCATGTTCAACAGAATTAACAGACGTAACAAGTTCTTGCTTTTGAGCATCATTTTCCATAAAATTGCAGATAAATACAATAGCGAAAACTGGTATAATTGCAAGCATAAGAAACATTGAAAAAGTCCTTTTTGTAACGATAATTAATATATTGAATTTGTTCATTCTATATAATCTCACTTTCTATAAATTATTTTTTATTCAAGCTTTATATACTTATGGGCTAGATACCCTTTCATCTATTTTTAAGTATTTTTCGACACCTATAACAATAGAGTTGGCTATATCTTCCTTAAATTCACTTCCAAGCAACAGCTCTCTTTCTCTTTTATTCGAAAGAAATGCAGTTTCAACTAGTACTCCTGGTATGGAAGCTCCTCCATCAATTCCACCATGTCCAGGATCTATAACGATAACTCTATTATGGGGGTCATTGAATGAATCTGTTTTAATATTAGAAAGTTTAAAATAGCTAATAGATAGTATAAGAATCATTAAAAACATAATCAAAACTAGTTTAAGAAAAACTTTTTTACTAAAAGTTATTATTTTAATCTTCACACTATATTCCTTGATTTTTATCACTATATATATTTTATTCTTTGAAATTAAAAATATGATGACACTAAGTATAGCTAAAGCATCTCATTTTTAATATTTATTTTTAAACCAGAATAATAAGTTAGCATATTGTTGAATATATTTGGTAATGATCTGATTGAAGTATAAGGCTTTGTGTTTTGATAGAGCTTGAACTGCCTGGATTACAATGTATTAACAAGATAATGAAATGTGAAATTTCTGATGGGAGTGAACCAAAATGCAATTTGATGATTCGAACCAATCCAACAGTAACAGTAAGCAAAAAAATTTTAATAAATCTTTCTTAAGGCATTATTTTTGTAGGAGGTGTTGTGAATGAGTTCGAATTATAAATTTAGAAGTATTTTGTTATGGTGTATAATTTCGGTAATATTAACAAATGTGCTAGGAGGATGTGCGAAGTTTACAGGCATGGAAGAAAGCAAAGGAAGCATTAGCTTTGATAACGAGATAACCGGAAGGCTATCGGAGGATTTTAGCTATGATAATAAAGATTTGGCAATCAACCCGTCTGAGAAAGAAGCTATTTTTGCACTTAATAATAAAACACTTAGATGGGGAATAGCAAGAAGTCCAGATAACAAAACGCCAAAGGCAGATCCAGGAGCACCTGAGATGCTTTCTAAATATGGAGGTTTTTACCTTGGTGATACAAGCAAAACGGAAATATACCTGACATTTGATGAAGGTTATGAAAACGGTTATACCTCAAAAATTCTTGATGTATTAAGAGCTAATAATGTAAAAGCAGTATTCTTTATTACAGGGCCCTATTTAAAAGATCAACAGGACCTTGTCAGGAGAATGGTCGAAGAAGGCCATGAAGTGGGAAATCATACTATTAATCATCCCAGTTTACCGGAAATTGATGATAAAAGGATTGAAGATGAAATATCTGGCCTTGATAAGACTTTCAATGAAATATTCGGAAAGCATATGACATATTTAAGACCTCCAAAGGGTGAATTCAATGAAAGAACTCTTTCAATAAGTCAAAAACTTGGCTATACTAACCTTTTTTGGAGCTTTGCTTATGAGGATTGGTACAGAGATAGAATAAGGGGACCGGAATATGCAAAAAATATTGTACTTAGAAATATTCATAATGGTGCAATAATATTATTGCATGCCGTGTCAAAGGATAATGCAGATGCCCTTGATAGCATTATTAAAGGTGCGAGAGAGAATGGTTATGAGTTTGGAAACATAAATAAACTATGTGCAAAAGTACTTTAGTTTATCAATCAAGTCTAATAAAAGCAATATTTACATTTACTTATTTTTAATAACCAATTTTACAATCGGTAGCTTTTGAAGTACATATCCAGGT
>JAEZIU010000242.1 GCA_023436485.1 Bacillota bacterium
CATGCACACACATATATCCATTGCTTCGTTAGGAGGCAATGCACCAAGGGTATAACAGCCGATGTCGCCGCTGACGGTCAAACCCAATTTTTTGAGAACATAGAACATTCCTCTATGGGGACATCCCGGGCACATTACCGGCGGCCTTACCGGCGCGGCATTATTGGAAGCTTCCTGAGAATCAAACTTTTTATCAAGGAGTTTTTCCGCAACAAGTTGAGCACTAAACTCACCGATTACAGGAAGCTTTTCTTTTCCGATAACCTTTATTCCCATTTTCTTAATTTGATTTTCAAAGAATGGTTCCAGTTCTTCCACAACATAAAGAGTTTTTACTTTTGATGCAAATTCTTCAATTAGTTTTTCGGGAATCGGATGTACCATTCCTATCTTTAATACGGATGCATCAGGCATTGCTTCTTTTACATACTGATATGAAATTCCGCTGGTTACAACCCCAATGTCTTTGCTTGCCATTTCAACTTTGTTGAGTTCGCTTTTATTTGAGAAATCTCTCAAAGCAGCCATTCTTTTTTCGACTTCAACATGCCTTTTTCGAGCCATAGCAGGCATCATAACGTATTTGTTTGCATCCTTGGAATATTGTTTAAGCTTGTAATCTTCTTTATCGCTCATTTCAACAGCACTTTGGGAATGGGATACCCTGGTGGAAAGTCTGACGATTACAGGACAATCAAATGTCTCGCTTATTGAGAACGCCCGTTTTACAAAGTCCTTACATTCCTGAGAATCTGAAGGTTCAAGCATAGGAACCTTTGATGATCTTGCATAGAACCTACTGTCCTGCTCGTTCTGAGAACTGTGCATTCCAGGGTCATCAGCAACCATTATAACAAGACCTCCGTTTACACCAGTATAAGATACTGTAAAAAGAGGGTCTGCTGCGACATTAAGTCCTACGTGTTTCATGGAACATATGGATCTTGCTCCTCCGATGGATGAACCTATGGCTACTTCGAGTGCAACCTTTTCATTTGGTGCCCACTCAGAATATATTTCGTCATATTTTGATATGTACTCAGTAATTTCCGTACTAGGAGTTCCCGGATAAGCAGCTGCCACTGAACAGCCTGCCTCATATGCTCCTCTTGCCACGGCTTCATTGCCGAGCATGAGCTTTTTCATTGATATTCCCCCATCTCTAATTTGATTAATTATTGTAATACTTGATTACAATAAGCATACATTGTTTATTATTATAAAGTATTATCAGTGTAAAGTAAATGAAGAAATTCGACACAATCAGCACTTTACGGGGGTTTTTTCAGTGGGCATAGACTATGCTTAATTTTGAACAAACTTTTAATTATACATCATAATTTATTTTTTTTTTAAAATAACAATGAATGTATGATATAATATTTGCTGTCTGCAAACAATAAACTATTAAGAGGTTATCAAAATGAACACGAGAAAATTTACTTATATAATTACAATAGTAGTAGGCTTGTTTCTATTTGGAATGGGAACAGTTTTTCTTTACTATGCCAACAGCATAACAGGAGCAACCGGCAATAATGCTGTTCCTGCAATACTTCAAGGACTTACCGCCACTACTAATAAAGAACCTATAAATTTCTTCATGCTGGTTGGTGACAAGTCAAGCGGGAATACGGATTCAATGCTGGTAGCAAATTACAATCCCGAAAAAAATCAGATAAGTATTGTTACAATACCAAGAGATACTAAAGTAAAACTAAAAAACAATATACTTCCAAAAATAAATGCCGCTTATGCAGCCGGAGGACGCAACCACGAAGGTGCAAGATATGCTGCCGAGATTGTAAGTAACTTAACCGGCATCAATATCAACTATTATGTCCATATCAATATTTCCGCAATCAAAAAGATTACAGATATGCTTGGGGGAGTTTATTTTGACGTTCCTGTTGATATGAAGTACGATGACCCTTCTCAGAATCTTCATATCAATTTGAAAAAAGGCTCTCAGTGGCTGGACGGCGACAAGGTTGAACAATTACTGCGTTTCAGGAAACCAAATGGTGAACGTTACACAGAAGAGTTAAAAGAGTTTTATGACGGCAGTGATATAAAGAGAACCGAAATGCAGATGAAGTTTATAAAGGAATTTATAAAGCAAAAGCTAAAGGTACAAAATATTCCAAAGCTAAATCCCGTGCTTAATTATGCCTTTGAAAATATTATAACTAATATGACTTTGTCGGATGCGTTAAAGATGACCTCCGGGCTAATAAGTATTTCGCCTGACAACTTTAATTCTTTCCGACTTGACGGTGAAGACAAAGTTATAAATAAAGGTTGGTACTACTTATACAACGGTAATATGATTAATATTGAGACAAAAGAATCTCTTCCGGCAGCTGAAATAGTAGAGAATTATTTTTATTCTGCCAATGGTATAGCAACACCCTCAGGTGAACTATATGTTCCTGATGAAAGTGACGATGATGAGGGTGAAGTAAAGATTCCGCCCGTATCTAAAAAAAAGCCGGTTAAAAAGAAACAAAATCCCTCAAATACCCAAACTGACACAAAAGGAACATCAAAGGGATAAAATTAAGGAGTGTAAAAAATGACTACTATTATTCATAATATTTTAATGCCTTTAATAGATATTATTGAAGGTATGGGAATCTGGGGCATTGGGCTTTGGATGCTCTTTGAAAGCAGTTGCATTCCCCTCCCCAGTGAAATTATATTGCCTTTTGCCGGGATGATGGCTTCCCAAGGAAGCATTACTCTTTTGGAAGCAAATATTGCTGCCGCTGTAGGCAGTCTTATCGGCTCCATGTTTGCCTACTTTGTTGGTTCTTACGGCGGCAGACCTTTTATACTTAAATACGGAAAGTACTTTTTTGTATCGGAAAAGAATTTTTATAAAGCAGAAGAGGTATTTAAAAAAAGAGGTATGCTGGCTGTGTGTCTCGGAAGGCTTCTTCCTGTAATCAGAACATTTATCTCTTTACCGGCTGGAATTGCTAAAATAAATAAATTTAAGTTTATTATTTTCTCAACTATTGGGATGCTTCCATGGAATTTTACTTTGATTTATCTTGGTTATGTATTCGGAAAGGATTATGAGACTAAAATCAGGCCGTATTTTAAGGGTTTTGAAAATATAGTAATAGCACTGATTTTAATCTGCATTGTTCTATTTGTAATCTACAAGATTATTTCTTCCCGCAGAGAAAGCAATAAATCTATGGGGAATAAATAGTTATTGAATTATTGGTGTCTTGGTGCTTTTTTAACAAGAACTGCTGCTTTTGTAATAGCTGATATAACATCTACCTCAAATTGGCTTCTCAAACTGTTCACTTTTGAATACAACTCGCCTTTCTCGGTGGCAATGTATTTGGGAGGAAGGCTGTTTAGAGCAAGAGCAGCTATATCCTTAACACATAATTCGCATTTGCACATATTGATATCGTCCAGGACTCCGTCTATCAGATTGAATACAACTTCCTCCATATAATTTTTCAACGTTACCATACTTTCATCCCCTTAAACCGACTTATAAAATTACATACATTAATCATTTCGGTAATCTTTTTAAAATTCCTTTATATTTTCTATATTTTTTAAAAGTTCATTGGTTTGTTTTCTTTCAACCAGCATACCCGTCCAAATTTCAAAAGATGAAACGCCCTGATTTATTAGCATACCAAATCCGTTTCTTATTTTGCATCCCGCTTTTTCTGCCTGTTTAAGAAACCTTGTTTTCTTCGGGACGTACAAAACATCATATACCATCTGAGTTCCGTTAAAGTTGAAATCAAAATCAAACGGTGTTGAATCAAGATATGTACTCATTCCGGCAGGTGTTGTATTTATAATAATCTGGTTATTTTCAAGTTCTTTATTAAGTTTGTCTTTCTCCGGGAGCATTGTACTAACAATGTTTCCGAAATTACTGTTTACAAGATTGGAAATGCTTTGGGCGTTGGCTTCTGTCCTGTTGACTATTGTCAGGTGCTCTATACCCTCAGACGCAAGCCTGACAGCAATAGCCCTTGATGTCCCCCCTGCTCCCAATAGCATTACTCTCTTACCTTTAAATGTTGTTTCAAAACCATCGCAAAAGTCTCTGACAAACCCTTCTGCATCCGTATTATAGCCCATGAATCTACCATCTTTGTTCTTCACAGTATTAACCGCACCCATAAGCATACCCTCTGAAGAAACTCCATCCAAATGTTCTATAATGTCTTTTTTAAATGGAACAGTTACGTTAAAGCCTGAAAAGTTTATGGCCCTGAATCCATTTATAACCTGTTCCAGCTTTCCCTTGCCTACATGAATAGGTAAATATACTGCATTTATCTTGAATTCTTTAAAGAGTGTATTATGAATAAATGGCGATTTTGTGTGCTCAACAGGATTACCCAGAACACCGTACAACTGTGTTTTTCCGTTAACAACTTCAACCAAGTTCACTGGACAGACACCCCCAAATGTTATTTTAAACGACTTCTTTCTATTTGAAGCCTGCTCTTCTTCCATTCATTTCTTATTTCAAGCCTTGACTTTGGCGCATTACTAAAACGACTTAGAACCCTTTTCTCAATATGTCTTTTTAACCTCACATACAGAATCTCTTTTTTATCTATGGGTTTTACAAGAACTGTAAGCATATTTACTTTATTTCCCCCATATATATCGGTAAATATCTGATCACCGACAACAGCTACCTTCTCAGCCTCAAGCCCCATCTTTTCAGCTGCTTTAAGAAACGCTTTTCCCGCCGGTTTATATGCTCTGTGTATTGCAGTAACGGACATTTCCTTATTAAATCTTGTTACTCTTTTTAGTGAGGCATTTGATAATATACATACCTTGAATCCTATTTTTTGCAGTCCTGCTACCCAACTGATTGCATTTTCGTCAGCGTCCTTTGTATGCATTGGTACAAGAGTATTATCTATATCCAGTATGACTCCCTTAATTCCTTTTTCTTTAAGTATATTTATATCAATATGTCTTATACTATCAAAATATAAGTCAGGATAATATTTTTCGATCATGTAAATTCCTCCATATCAACCTATGATAGCAAAACGTTCTATGTTTTGCAAACCATTTTACTTTTCTTTTGTATTGTGTGTTTTTTATTCAAAGCTTAGTAACTTATTGTCAAGGCAGAGTTGAAGATCAAGTTTTCTGCACCCCACCTTAAAGAACTTTATTTCTATCATATGTCTGTCCGAGTCATGTTCATTATTTATTGCAACTACAATGCCTCTGCCGAACTTAACATGGTTAACAAACTTCCCTTGGCCTATATTATTTATTATGTCCTTTTGCAAAAGTTGTACAACCTCATTTACAAAAATAGATGTTAAAACCTTTTCATTATTTACCGTTTCGGGATAGATGATATAAAGTTTTTTTCTTGCTCTTGTCATTCCAACATAAAAAAGCCTCCGTTCTTCTTCAAGTACAATTTTTTCAGAGTTTTCAAGAACTTTGTCTCCCGGAATCTCGCTGTTTATAAGGTCTATCATAAATACATTGTCATACTCAAGTCCCTTTGAAGAGTGCAGCGTGCTCAGAGTTATTCTATTCTTTTCGCTGCCGTGCATATATCCTCCATCCTGAAATATTTGCTCCAACTCCTGCAGCCTCATAAGAAATGAAGAAATAGTGGGGCAATCAATTGATATTCCGTGTAAGATTCCAAATAGTCTGTTCAGGTAATCATAGGACTGACCTGATATATTACTATATTCTTTAACACTATCCAGATATTTGAATTTATTCTTTATATACTCTAAAGCCGTCCAAGGATTTTTTCTTGCCAATGAAGCGAATTCTCCTTTTAATTCTCTCATGGCAGTAAGCTGAAAAGGTTTCAGGTCATGATTATTAACTATTATGTCAATTACATTATCGTTTTCCCCGCCTTGTAAAACACATTCCAGCATGGTTTTTGATATAAATCTGTTCATTCTGAAGCATATTTTTGTAAATGATTCTGTATCAGAACCATCAAGTGCAAACATCAGAAAGGCACATACCTCCTGAACAAGCCAGTGCCTGAAAAAAAATAGTCTGTTCTGTCTTATTCTGAAGGATATACCGTTCCTTTGCAGTTTATCTGAAACAAGAATCGATGAGAGGTTGTTTCTGTACAAAATCCCAACGCTTTTTAACTTATTTCCTTTAAGTAACTCTTCTATCTTTTTTAGAATGATATCTTGCTGACCACTCTCACTTTCAGCTTTGAGAATCATTGGGTCATCTGCACTTTTATTATTGGTTTTGTGTTCCTTCAGATATCTTTTATCGTTTTTCATTATAAACTTACTGGTAAGGTCTACTATATTACTGTTAGACCTGTAGTTGTTTTCAAGCCGGAAAAGCCTGAGATTGTTAAATTCATGGCTTATATCCAGTATGTACTGCGGTTCGGCTCCCCTGAAACGGTAAATTGATTGATCATCATCTGCTACTATAAAGATATTTCCGTCCGACCCTGCCAATAGCTTGAGTATGGCAAACTGTATATTTGACAAATCCTGTCCTTCATCCACCTGAATATAGTTGTAACGTGTTTTATATCCTTTTAGAATTTGCGGATATCTCGAAAGAATGTTATAAGCATATGTAAGCATATCGTCAAAGTCTATCATAAGATTTTTTTTCTTGTATTCTTCATAAGCTTTGTAAACCTTTGCAAACTTTTTTGAACTGAAAAAGCTGTCATCAGCATTCTTAATCATTTTATTTTTTATATAGCTTATTTCGTTTAAAAGGTTATCCAGCTCATCGTCGTTTATTTTTGTACTATTTATGTCCTGATAAATATCCTTTAACAACATTTTCTTATTTATATCTTCTTCTATACCCTCAATACGCCTCAAGCTCTGCCCTTTCATTCTCTCATAGTCTCTGACTACTCTGTTGCAAAAGCTGTGTAGCGTCGAGAATTGTACTTTTTCTTTTATCTGATTTCCGTATAGTTTTTGGAAACGCATTTCCATTTCAAGCTGGGCTGCCTTATTAAAGGTAAGTGTCAGAATACTTTTTGGATTGACACCTGATTTGATTAAATTATAAACACGGTTTACAATTACAGTTGTTTTTCCACTTCCGGGACCGGCAATAAGAAGTACAGGTCCTTCCACAGTAAGAACTGCTTCTCTTTGTTCTGCACTTAAATTTCTAAATTCCTCTTCAATTACTTTAGCTTCCAATTTATTATATTCACTGTTTATTTCAGATTGTGCCATGTATTCCACCTAGTCTATAATTTTATTTTCCAGAATTGCTCCAGCTTTTTTACCATCTGTCCCGTATCCTGTATCCGCATAGCATGTTCCCAGTGTTTTGGAAATAGCCGCCGGTAACTTCCATTTGAAAACCTTTCATCCAGAAGTATCACTGTTCCCACATCTTGTTCTGAGCGTATTACCCTTCCTGCAGCCTGTAGCACTTTGTTCATGCCCGGATACATATATGCATTTTCAAATCCCATTGCATTTTTATTTTGAAAATAATTCATGATTATATCTTGTTCGGGACTAACCTGGGGAAGCCCTACACCTACTATTATAGCTCCTATAAGCCTGTCTCCCTTTAAATCTATACCCTCGGAAAAAATTCCTCCCAGAACTCCAAAAGAAACAAGGCTCTTTCCTGTACCGGATTGAAACCTGTTTAGAAAGCTCTCCCTTTCTTCTTCTGTCATGGAAGTTTCCTGAATTATTGTATCGGTTTGAGGATATTGCTCTGTAAATCTTGAATAAACCTCGTTCATGTATTTATATGAAGGAAAAAACACTACATAATTCCCTGTCTTTTTGTTTATAGTAGACCAAATTATGTCTACTATTTTATCATAACTTTTATCTCGATTTTTATATCTTGTAGAAATACTATCGTTAACAATAAGACAGAGATTGTCCTTATCAAATGGTGAAGCAAGGTTAATGTTGTAATCCTCTTTGTCCCCGCCCAATACATCCATGAAATAATTAACAGGTGTAAGAGTTGCAGAGAAAAATACAGCTGCTTTACCCCTTTTTACAGCATCTGCAAGTAAAAAAGAAGGGTCCAGACAGAAAAGCTTTACTCTTACATCGTTTGATTTTGATTCAATAAATGTAACGTACCTCTCATCATAAAAATCAGCCATTCTTGTAAAGGCTATTGAATCAAAATAAACTTCCAAAAGCTGATCAAAACCATCTATGTTGCTATTTTGATTTTTCAGTATCCATTCCTCTGATTCGGTAATAAAGTTATTTAGCAGCTTGTACAGGTCTTTAAGTTCTGTTTTGCTAATAATAAAACCTTCATCCGCACATTGTTTACGTAAAGATATCATATATGAATTTATTTTGTTCAATATTTTAGCAACCTTTGGTACTTTTGATTTCATGAGTTTCTTTGCCTCAAGGTATGCAGACTTATGGATTTGAGCAGAGAACATCTCTCTTGCCCTGTCCACCAAATTGTGAGCTTCATCAATCAAAAAAGCATAATCTCCCGTATTGTTAAGAAAAAATCTTTTAAGATACACCCTTGGATCAAATGCATAATTATAATCGCAAATAATGCAATCTGCCCACAATGACAAGTCGAGGCTGAATTCAAAGGGACATATCGTATATTTGTGCGAATATTCTTCTATTACATCTCTGGAAAGGCTTTCTGAATTTTTCAAAATATCTTCCAGTGCACTGTTAACCCTGTTGTAATGGCCTTTTGCATATTCACAGTAATCCGGATTACAGCTTCCTTCTTTGTTGAAACATATTTTATCTTTTGCCGTAAGTGTTATGGTTCTGAATACCAAACCACCCTCTCTCATTTTTACAAATGCCTCTTCAGCCACCTGTCTTGTAATGGTTTTTGCAGTAAGATAAAATATTTTTGAAATGTGTTGTTCTCCTAAAGCTTTAACCGCAGGAAACAGTGTTGATATAGTCTTTCCAATACCTGTAGGGGCCTGAGCAAAAAGTTTTTTACCTTGCATTATGGTTTTATATACGGCAACTACAAGCTCACGCTGACCCTTTCTGTAATCTTTAAAGGGAAATTCAAGGGTTTTTATTGAACTATCTCTTCTTTTATTCCATAAATCGGATATACTGGCCCATACAATGTATTTATCCAGCAATTTTTCAATAAAAGTTGTTAATTCTTTAAATAAAAACTGCTTTCTTATTTTTTTAATTTCTTCCGTTTCTATGTGAAAATATGTTAATTGTACATATATACTGTCAAGTTTATTCTGGACGGCATAAATATAAGCATAGCATTTTACCTGAGCCCAGTGTAGAAGACTGAAGTCTTCGTCTATGAATTCAAGGGGACGTGTTGTAGATTTTATTTCATCTATCACAACTCCATCAGGTTCATTTATTATACCATCGGCCCGTCCTTCAAGTCTGAATATAAAGTCATTGGTGTCATAATTATGGACAAGTGAAACTTCTTTGTTATAGAATTCCCCGCCCTGTTTTTGAATTTTCTGGTGTATTTTTGTACCTTCAAGCATTCTGCCCGAGGAAACAAGCCTGTTATCAATATCACCGGACCTCAACACCATCTCAACAAGGTTTCTGATTGAAATTTTTATCTCGGGTTTGCCCATATTTTTGTATATTGCCTCCATCTGCAAAGTATAAAAAGTGTTAATCAATAAAATAGCTGACCGGTAAACCAATCAGCTTCATCAGAGAACGTCAGTTCTCATTATATCAATAAAACATTTCTTTTTCAATGTCGTAGCTATTATACTTTACTTCAGAATCCTGTACCTTGCCATTAAATATTCATCAGCATATTTACCGTTTCTTATGGCCATATACTTTTTTGTACCTTCTATCTGAAAACCATGTGTCTTGTACAGGCGTACTGCCGTTTCATTATCTACAAACACAGTTAATTCTACACGTACAAGCATTAGCCAGTTATCTGCCAAATCGATAATCTTTTCTAATAGTGCTGTTCCTATTCCTTTTCCTTGATAATCTTTATGTACCATTATTCCCAAAGATGCAGTATGCCTGGTTCTCGGATTCTGGCTAACAATCAGTGCAACTGTACCCACTACTTTTTTTACTCCATTTTCAGCAATCTCAGCTACCATATGATATTGATTCTGACCAATCGACTTAATAAATTCTTCTGATTGATCTATTCTTTCACTGAATAACCCTAGAAGATTTTCTCTTACCCCATCCATTGTATACATCTCATTTATGTCTGTTGCGTCCTCAACACGTATTGGCCTTAGTGTATAATCCATTTTAAAGCCTCCTTTATTATTTAAAATTTATGTTAACTTATCTACATCATCTCAACTTTTCTAAAATAAAAATGAATAACTTATTGAATTACTGGAAATTTTAATAGTAAACCAACTTTGGAGGCACATATGTCTGAAAACAGTTTAATATGCCCTGTTTGCAACAACAGCAATTTTTTAATCAAATACGAAGCAACTTATGTCTACTCATATATAATTGATTCCGACGCTCCCGGGCTTAGAAACAAAACTGAATTTCTTCCTTTTATGTTTGATAACCGAGAGCAGAAGGATACAAAACAATTCGTTGAATGTATTACCTGCGGTTCAAAGTTCAGGTGTTATTTTAATCAATGGGATAACAAAATCGGACTAAAAGCTTTACAAGAAGCAATCAGCCAACACCAACCCGATAATCCGTTATAAATGATTTTTATAATGTATTGTTTTTAATATTCTTACATTTTATTATAAATTATTTTATAAGGTCAAGAGCCTTTCCTGCATTCTGTCTCTATTGTTCCATCATAGAGCAGTACCCACGGATTGACTTCACCATATATTCGTATATGCAGACCTTTCCGCTCTATTTTGAATTTTTTGAACCTGAATTTGCTTAATATTATGTCTACCAGGCCTTTGAGTTTCTTTGCTCCCTTTGAGAATCCGTTTTTCAGGCTCTTTATGATTATCTTTCCGTTTTCGATTATCATGCTGCCTGTTTTTGATACTAGCTTTGCCCCCGATTTCAGCAGGCTC
>JAEZIU010000265.1 GCA_023436485.1 Bacillota bacterium
GTAATTGTCCTTAAGAATTATTTGTACAGGTTTTGAAACATCCCTCCACCGGAAAACAGCTCTTAAGGTTTCATTGCATTTAACAACGTACTCCCATGCCTTTTTGAAAATATCGAAACCAATATCACCCGAAATCATATAGCTGTATTGCTCAAAATACATATCCTGACTGTTATCACTTATATAATGAAAAAGCATTCCTTCCTGCATTGGACTTAGTCCCAGAATGTCCTCTACATTCGCCTTTTGTAGTTTGTTCATGAAATCAACCTCTCTCACGCCCGACTTTAATCAAATTAAGCTGAAATCAGCATTGATCCTTCAAAAATAGCCGTTTAAGGCATTTACCTGTGTAAGATTTTTCGGAATTTATAATATCCTCCAGTATTCCCTCCGCAACAATTTCTCCGCCTTTTTCACCACCCTCCGGGCCTAAATCAAATATATAATCCGCCGTCTTAATAACTTCGAGATTATGCTCGATTACAACTACAGTATTTCCTCTGTCAGCTAAGCCGTGCATAAGGTCCAGAAGGCATTGGATATCTGCAAAATGCAATCCGGTTGTGGGCTCATCAAGTATGTATAAGACCCCT
Organism: Bacillota bacterium; assembly: GCA_023436485.1. GTDB lineage: Bacteria > Bacillota > Clostridia > Acetivibrionales > DSM-1351 > Ruminiclostridium. The sequence goes on from JAEZIU010000265.1 coordinate 597, forward strand.
TTGCCGGTTTTATTCTGGCTTAGTTCATAGGCGAGTTTTAGTCTTTGGGCTTCTCCTCCCGACAGCGTTGTTGAGGATTGTCCAAGCTTAAGATATCCCATTCCAAGCTTATTCAGCATATTAAGAGGTTCAGATATGGCAGGATAGTCACCAAAAAATTTTGCAGACTCCTCAATTGACATATCCAAAACATCCGCGATATTTTTATCTTTGAACCTGATTTCAAGTATCTCATCTTTAAACCGTTTTCCCTGACACACCTCACAAAGTACCTCAACGTCATCCATGAAATGCATTTGCGTGGTTATGGTACCCATACCGGCACAATTGTCACATCTTCCGCCAACCTCATTAAAACTGAAATATGCAGGCTTATACTTATTTTCCTTTGCCCTTTTTGTCCCGGCAAAAATACTTCTTATATGGTCAAAAATTTCAACATATGTTGCAGGGTTAGATCTCGAATTGCGGCTTATGGGCGACTGGTCAATCCTTACTATAGCGCTGATATTTTCATAACCGCTTATGTTGCCATATGCTCCCTTTTCAGAGGGTACGGATTCCATCCGTGACATTAGGCCATCATATAACACCTTGTTTACCAGAGTACTTTTTCCAGAGCCTGATACCCCTGTTACGCAAACCAGACGTCCTAAAGGTATTTTTAAGCTAAGGTTTTTCAGGTTATGTTTGGCAGCACCGGATATTTCAATATAATTATTAACCTCTTCCCTCATTTTCATCGGGGTTACTATGCGGTTTCTTCCGCTCAGGTATGACCCGGTAACAGAGTTTTTATCATTAATCATTTCATTTATGTCTCCATGAAAAGTAACCTTCCCACCATGGACTCCTGCTCCTGGTCCCAGTTCTATCAAATAATCCGATGCACGGATAATTTCCTCCTCATGCTCGACTACAATTACCGAATTCCCCTTGTCCCGCAAACTTTTTAAAACCTTAACCATGCTTTCAATATCTTTAATATGTAATCCTACACTAGGTTCATCCAGTATATATATTATATCCACAAGATTGGAATCCAATTGTGTCGTAAGACGGACTCTTTGCTGTTCTCCCCCTGATAATGAAAAGGTCTCCCTGTCAAGACTTAGATACCCTACCCCTATATCGATAAGTACTTCAAGTCTGCTTATGATCTTCTTGATAATCTGTCTTCCGATTTGTTCTTTTTCTGCACTGAAATCAATATTTTGTAGGAAATTCTTAAGTTCATAAAACGACATGGCACTCAAATCACCAAGACTCTTTTGTCCGACTCTATAGAACTGTCGGATTTTTTTCAATCTGGTACCATGGCAATCAGGGCACTGGAACTTTCGCATCAACTGCGCATCTTCTCTTTTTAAAACTTCCTCTGAGCTGTCTTTTGAGTAGGATGAAAACCTGTCCATAATAATGTTTATAATACCATCGAAATTCATGTAGAAAGCTTTTCCACCCTCGATGTAATTTTTCACATAAAATTTTTCCTTTGTACCATAAAGAATAATGTTTATGATGTTATCCGGCAATTCCTTAACAGGTACGTCCAGACTGAAATTGTACTTCTCTGCCAATCCTTCAAATATCTGCCTGTTCTTATGGAACTTGTCCCTGCCCAATCTCCAGGCAATCAGGTTGATAGCTCCCTGAGAAAGACTTACGTTCTTATCCGGTATGACAAGATCAGGGTCTACCCGATACTGTGTACCCAGCCCCGTACACTGAGGACAGGCACCCGCAGGCGTATTAAAGGAAAAGGAACTTACCGGCATTTCAGTAAGGAAAAGTTTACACTCAGGACACCCGTAGCCCGTATAAAAATCAAGATCACTCCTGTCTCCCAAGTCTATCAGAATAGCTCCGTCCCCCACATCCAAGGCCTTAGTCATCAAAGATAACAATTTGTTTCTTATCCCCTGAGAAATACGGCATATATCAATTAGAACCTGAACATCATTTATCCGGCTTTCGTCCCACTTTTCCCGGTCAGATAAGGGCAACAGTTCCCCGTTTACCCTAACCATTTTGAAGGACTTTTTTATTAAATCTTCAAAGCAGGCTCCCCAAGTCTGATCCGCCGATTTAATCACCGATGCAAACAGCCTTACTTCCGTTCCTTCAGGACATCTTTCCAAAATGCGGTTTAAAATTTGCTTGTTAGTTCTTATGGGAATTTGTTTCCCGCAATGTGGACAGGCTCCATCTGAAGCTCTTGAAAAAAGCAAGCGAAGGTAATCGTTAACTGAAGTCACGGTACCTACAGTAGAACGCGGATTTTTTGAATTGCTGCTCTTTTGTTCAATTGCTATTACAGGAGATAAACCCTCTATTGAATCAACATCGGCTTCATCTATTTTTTTCATTCTGCTTCTCTCGTACAAAGAAAAGCAGTCAAGAAGACGCTTTCTTCCTTCAGCGTAAATGGTATCAAAAACAAGAGATGATTTGCCCGAACCGCTCACTCCGGTTACTGTTACAAGCCTATTTCTCGGTATATCCAAAAAATCGATATCTAAATTATTCTGTCTTATTCCTTGAAGGCTGATTTTTTTACCCATTAGATTCTCCAATATAAAACTTATTCTTGAGTCGGTTTTGTTTTAGGCAATGGTTCCACTGATGAGTTTATTTTCAGCATCAACAACCTGCCCCATATCCATTTTTATCACCTTATCTGCAATATGGAAGTAGCGGTCATCATGAGTTATAGCTATCACCGTCTTCCCCATGTCCTTAAATTTACCAAGTAAAGTATTATAGAAGTATTCTTTAAATTCAGGATCCTGATCTGCTGCAAATTCATCAAGCATATAAACAGGTCTATCCTCCAGCAGACATACAAGCAAAGCCAATCTCTTCCTTTGCCCGCCGGAAAGCTTTACAGTACTGAACCTGCCGTCCTTTACTTCTACTTTTTCATCCATTTTAAGAAGCTTGATAAAGTAATTTATCTCATTCTCTCTTTCAGCAAAATCCACTTCATATATTTTATTAAATATGTGATAGTCACTAAAAACTGCTGAAAAATATTCGCCCAGGTTCTCAAATGGTACAGGACTGCCGTTAATCAGAACCATTCCATCCATAGGTTTGTATAAGCCCATAAGCAATCTGGTAGCAGTTGTTTTGCCGCTTCCGTTACCGCCGGTTATAAAAACAGTCTCCCCTTGATTTATATCCAGGTTAATTGGACCCACATAAAAAGTAACTCCCTCATCATCTCTATATTCATATGTCAAATCCTTCAGACTTATTTTGTGAACCTCTTTGTCAGGCTCAAAAGCTTCAACCTCTTCACCGGCCCTTGAAGGAATATTTCTTGTAAAGTTTTTGATACGGTTGTAGGATACTCTCATCTGTACTATTTGAGGTATATTATTCAGTACATAATTTATCGGTCCTATAAGATACAGGAATATAACAATGAAGTTTGTAATCGTACTGTTCTTGAAATCCGGAAAAATCCTTGGAAAAAAGAATGCTATTACTCCCAAAATCAATATAAGCAATGATTCTCCAAGCAGAAATGCGTTGAGGAACTTTGTCCTTACACTATTTCTTTTATCGCGGTATTCCCTGCTGCATACATCCACATCTTCATAAAACTCGGCACTTTTTTTCTTATGCAGGCTTAATTCCTTAAAACCATATATCAGTCCGTCAAGAAGCTTCAAAAAGGTATTCTGTGTATCGCGCACTTCTTCAACCAAAGGATTCGCTCTGCTGCTTACAAAGCTAAAGAGCAGTGCTACAAAAACTATAACCCCTAAGGTTGCAAGAAGACCGTGAAATGAGATTGATCCAAGATACGTAAAGCAAAACAGAATTGTAACAAAATTCGTTATAATACCTACTACTATATTTACTGATTGTGATATGGATTCACTATCATTGTTCAGTGTCGCCAGAATTGTTCCATTATCCATTTTTTCTAGGTTATAATATGTGGTGTCAAGTAACCTCCGTACCATCTCAACTCTATTTTTGTAAATTATATTATTTGCAATTTTAATTAAAGTGGTTTCAATTACCTTTCTTCCAAAAATGTATATTGCAAATGCTAAAACATAAAAATATACAAGGTATGATAATGGTATATCACTTCCCACTGAAATATTGATTATAAAAATTACAATATAGTTACCAATACCGCTCAAAACGGTCAGTAGTGCAAAAGCTGGAATTGATTCCTTTTCACTATTTTTCCCGCGGAATAGATTAAGCAGTATTAAATCAACATAGCTTAAAACAAAAGCTATCGCAATTGCAGCCAGAGCATTGGGGAAGCTCTTTGGAGCCCACACCAGAGCTGTCTTCCAATCATATCCGATACCGCTCGGAATGAGGTATATTGCAAAAGCAAAAGGAGTACTCAATGGAATTATAGATAGTAATTTTAGAACTCCCTTAATTCCCAACCGCGTAAATCTTCTTTTTCCTGTTATAATATTTTTCAACAAAACAACAAGATATCCAAGTGCCAGAACTATGTAAAGTATTGTGAAAACCAATATCAATGTAAAAGGCTTGTCCCAAGCAATAACACCTTCATTCGGACTGTAAGGCGACTTGGGTTCTGCCCCTCTGAGAATATCCATGACTCCGTGGCCGATAATAAATGTATAAGGCGTTCCTGTATTCGACAGAACCGCAACACCGATCTTATCCTGGGGCCTGAATATCATATATGCGGAAAAAGTAGGATTTAATCCTGCTTTTGAGTATTCGCCTGTTCCGTTCTGATAACTTGCCCAACCCATACAGTAGGACGATTGGTCAAATGTAAACGGGGCTACTGATCTATCCGGGATTTGAGTCTCTTTAATATCGGACGCCAGATCAGTTTTAAGAGTGCCTAATTGATACATTAGCCACTTTGAAACATCATTTGAATTTGAGATTACATATCCTGCCGGTTTGTTGCCTCTATATTCGGGTGCCTTGTACTTGTGAGTGCCAAAGTAACCGATTTGATATCCCTGAGCCATCTTGGGGTTGGTATTTTGATTATATAAAGTAGTATTATTCATTCCCAGCGGCTTAAAAACCTTTTCTTCCATATATTCTTCAAAGCTTTTCCCTGACTGCTTCTGAATAATTGCCCCGAGAATATCGTAGTTTACTGTTGCATATTCAAATTTATCACCCGGCTTAAAAGCCAATTCTGCTCCTGAAAGTTTCTTTACTGCCTGTTCCAAAGCATTTTCATCAGTACTGGGAGGTATCTTAGAGAGGTCTTTTTCCTGCAGCCCGCTTGTATGATGGAGAAGCTGACGAATAGTTATATCATAGTTCTTCCCCTCATATTGTACGCGAAACCATGGAAAAAACTTTGATACTGTATCATCAAGGCTTACTAAACCGCTATCCCTCAAAGTCAAGATTCCAAGTGCTGTATATGATTTTGAACAAGAGGCAACTTCAAATAGAGTCTCATCGGTAACAGGGAGCTTCTTCTCCCTGTCGGCATATCCAAACCCTTTATAATAAGCCACTTTATCGTTGTTAACAATTATAAGGCTTAATCCGGGAGCATCACTTTTTTTCATTTTGCTATTAATAAAACTTTCTACTTCCTTTATACGCTCATCGGAAATGAAGTTCGAATCCCCGGTTTCATTGCTGCTCTGATCGGCAAAAGCAGTACATACACTGGAGAACAGCATACACGATATTAATAAAATCAAAAAGAGTATCCTTATTATTTTCACAGTCTTTCTCTCCATTTATTATTTTTTTAATCCGAAAGCACTTACAAATTCATGAAGCTTTTCATTAGTATCTATTTCAAATGGGCATCGTTGCCTGCATGTGCCACAGAAGGTACATTCCAATGTTTTGGAAATGACCTTTTCATATGAATTTTCTATGTCTTCTTTCAAACTGAATTTTGACATATCCAGCAAACGCATGGATGTCCCAACATCGATGCCTTGAGGACATGGCAGACAGTGATTGCAGTATACGCATTCACCCTTGTCATTTTTCTGATATTTTTTTAAGATTGAAGAAAAGTCCTTTTCTTCATTTGACGCAGTATTGAATTTGAGTATTCCTCTTAATTCATCCAGATCCTTAACACCAGGAACAACTGTGGATACGCCCAGCTTTGAAAGAACATAGCTTATACACTTTACAGGAGTTACTTCGCCTTCATGCCCGCCGTTTTGCAGAAGTTTGCCGCCGGCAAACGGTTTCATTGCTACCAGTCCTACGTTGTTTTCGTTACAGGCACTGAATAGCTCTTTTTTGTCCTCAAAAGCATCCTTCTCCATATTTACCGGGAACATCAAAACATCAATTTTTCCGCTCTTGACAGCCTTTAGGGCTGTTCCTGTCAGATGACTGCTTAACCCTATGAACCGGGTCTTACCTTCCTTTTTGTATTTTAATGCAATATCCAGCAAACCTCCGGGTTCAAGCTCCTTTAGCCTGGGAGAATTCACATTATGTATCATCAAAATGTCAACATAGTCGGTACACAGCCTCGTCAGCAGGTCATGGAAGTAAAACTCGCACTCCTTCTTGTTGGTTGTCTTTTTATATTGTCCGTCTGTTATTCCCGAACCAAGATGACCGGCAAGTACAGCCTTATCTCTTCGTCCTTTCAGTGCCATGCCGAAATTATTACGATATTCAGGGAATGCAAACAAAAGATCTATATAATTAACTCCATTGTCTATAGCCTCCTGAACAACAGATACTACAGTTTCCTCAGCAACCCCATTCAGATATTCTGTCCCTAAACCGATCATTCCAACTTCTATTCCAGTTCTACCCAAAATTCTACTATTCATTAAGATTATCCCATCCATCCTAAATATTTTTACTATTTACTTTAAAACCTCTAGCTTCAAGTACCTTTACCGCATTTGCCAGTACATTCTGCTTTACAAGTATATAGTCCGTGTTGTAAGTAGATAGTGCAAATATGCTGATACCAGCCTTTGCCAGCGGATCGGCAATTGAACTCAGTATACCCACAAGTGAAAAGTCCAGAACACCTTGCACTTTTATACTTCTCCACCCTTTTTCACTTTTCACGCTACAAGGTACTGCATCCTCAATACATACAATAGAAAGTTCTTCATGGGTGCGCGTTATTGAATAAAAAGTACTGCTAATTGCCCATACAGGTATGTCGCTATTACTATCCAATATGCAAACAGCCAGTATATCCTTAGTTACTTCAAGCTCAGTCAAACCATGCATCGATTATCCCCCCATTATATTAATAATAAAAATAACCTGGTGCACCCTTCCTTTTATACCAATCCTGCTATAGAATCTGACTTAATCGAACAATCCGTTTAGTTCTTCTATCGAAATTGTGGCTGTACCAAAATCAGATGGAGTAAACTCGACATCTTCTTTTTGTATACAGTAATTGATTGTCTCCCCAACTTTTGATATAAAAGTCTTAAATAAGTCCGGTATGTTTTTATTAATAAATTCGTTCTCATCGTAATTGATCGTTACCTTAAATGTATTATTTATTTCCATAACGTTTATATCAAATAAGCATGTCTTTAAAACATCTATCAGCCTGCTGTCCGAACCTGAATACTCATCGCTATAGCTAAATAGTTCATTGTCAAAAACTGCATCGAAACTGCCAAGATAATTTAACCTAACATATCTGGTATTCTTAGCCTCAATTACGCCTGACAAATATTTGAGTACTCCAAAGCCAATTCCATTGTTTGGTATGCTGCGCATAGCCTCTTTTACAAGTTTAATGGATTTTCCCAAATCGTTATTGTCTACTTTGAAAGCTACAGGATAAATACTCGTAAACCAACCGACTGTCCTTGAGATATCAATCCCATCGAATAAATTCTCCCTGCCGTGGCTTTCTATTTCAACAGTTACCTCACTTGTCTCAAAAAAATCACTTAAGGTCAAAACTAAAGAAGTTAATATTAACTCGCTTGTTTTTGTACCATATGCGGCATTGGCTGAATTTAATCCTTTTACCCCATCAAATTCCAGGAAATGTACCAAAGTACCCGGACTTATTTCTTGATTTGATTTTTTTATTTCTCGGGCCAACATATCAGAGTCCGTATTCAGCATTGAATTCCAAAAGCCTGTTTCAGATAGAACAATTCTTTTACTATAGTTTAATAACTCTCCGGCCCACATTTGGTATGAGTTTGTTTTATGAGGCAACGCGATTTCTTCTCCCTTGGTTAATCCCTTTAAAGTACTGTAGAAATCCTCCAGCAGTATTCTCCAAGATACTCCATCAACTGCTAAATGATGTACTGCAATCAGTAAAAAGTCGCCTCTGATTCCGCAATGGAAGATACACGCTTTAATGAGTAAATCCTCTTCAATATTAAAGCTTGATTTTAATCTCTCGCCAATATCCGCAATTCTTCTATTCTGTTCTTCATTTTCAAACTCAGATAAATCGTGGAATTCAATGTTCATTTCCTTATCCTGATGATCATTATTATAGAAAAATTCCCTGGAAGACATGTTGTAGTTAATTCTAAGTGCATCATGATGCTTTATCAGTTTGGCCAGTGTTTCTTCCAATATATTGACGCCAATATTTTGTTTAAGCTGCAGTAAAACTGACTGACAATAGTGATTCAGATAAACCATATCTTGAGACAAGAACCATGAAATAACAGGCGTGGGATGTATGCTGCCCTCACATGCCTCATCTTCTACATCAACGCATTTATTTGCTTCAATGTGTAACGCCATTTCTTCAATAATAGGGTTTGATAATATATCTTTGACCCTTATATTATAATTTTTTTCTTTTAGTTTTGCGGCAATCTGTATAGCTTTAATCGAATCGCCCCCAAGATGAAAGAAGTTGTGCTTTAAGCTCACCCTGTCAATATTCAGAACACGGCACATCACATCTATAAGGGTTTTTTCTTTTTCGTCTTTAAATGCAGTAAACTCTATATTTTCATTGAACTCGGATTCCGGTTCAGGAAGCAATTCCCTATTGACCTTGCCATTAATACTTAATGGAATTTCATCCAACTGGATAAAATACATTGGTATCATATAATCGGGTAAATATCTCAAAAGAAAATCCTTTAAATCACCGGTAGATATTTGTGACTTTTTTACTATGTATGCGTAAAGATATTTACTATTATTGTTCTCACGGTCTATAACAACTGCATCTTTAATTGAATCATGGTTTAATAGGTGTTTCTCTATTTCTCCCGTTTCAATACGGTATCCTCGTATTTTTATCTGTTGGTCTGCTCTTCCAGTGTACTCAATTTTACCATCATTTAAGAATCTGCCTAAATCACCTGATTTGTACATTCTTTTCCCATTGATAAAAGGGTTTTCAATGAATCTTTCCTCTGTGAGATCAGGTCTGTTAAGATACCCTCTCGCAACACCATCTCCCGATATGTATATTTCCCCTGAGCTATTTTGGGGTACCGGATTTAGGTTCTTATCCAAAATATAAATTTGTACATTGTCGGCGGGATTTCCAATTGGGACTGATACCCTGATATCAGTTTTATAATCAAACTTATGTATCATACAGCCCACAACTGTTTCTGTCGGACCATATTCATTAAATATTTCAATATTCCCCCTGAAGCTTTTATAAATATCTTTTGCCAGACTTACCTTTAGGTCTTCTCCGCCCACAATAAACTTTTTTACTGAGGAATTGACATTGTCCATGTCTTTCAATAAAGCCAGATGAGACGGCGTAAGCTTAATAAGCGTCGCCTTTTTTTCTTTCATTATCCTGTAAAGTACATATTCCTTTTCATCACTGTCAGCGTATACAATAATTTTACCTCCGCTGATTAAAGGGGTGAAAATCGAGGTAATAGTCAGATCAAAAGCCAAGGATGAGTATAGCGGGAACACCTCATTTTCATTGCTTGCATACATCTTTTTTGCCCACCAGATATAATTAACCAACCCTCGGTGCTCAACCATGGTTCCCTTCGGTTTCCCGGTGGAACCGGATGTATAAATTACATATGCCATATCTTTAGACTTGCTCATAGCCTCCAGGTCAGATGCATCGCCCGAATAGATACTATGATCATTCAGATTGATAGTTTCCCCTTCAAATTTGATACCTTCAGACAAATCCAAATTCGTAAGTAGTGTACCGGAACCTGAATCTTTTAACATATAGTGTATCCTGTCATCGGGATACACGGGATCGATAGGCAAATACGCTCCTCCCGCTTTTAATATACCAAGAATTCCGATAACGGTTTCCAATGAATGAGTGGTCAGTAATCCGATAACAGTATCCTTCTTTATACCTCTTTCCACCAGATATCTGGCAAGCTGATTAGCCTTTTCATTTAATTCCCTGTAGGTCAGCTCATCAGTGTCAAAGCTGATAGCCGTCTTATCAGGCATCTTATTTACCTGATCTTCAAATAATTGAACTATTGTTTTGTCTTTAGGATAATCCTTTTGGGTATTATTGAAATCATATAGCACTTTTTTTGTCTCATCATCTGTTAATAAACTCAAACGTCCCACTTTCTCGGATGAATTAGTAATCATTTGCCTGGTTAGGCCAAGCAGACGAACAAACATATCTTCGATCTGTTCTTCAGTATAATCATGAACCTTATAGTGAAAATCCAGTACCAGACTTCCCGAATCTGACCAATCCTGAATAACCAGTTCCAAGGAATATAACTGATTGCCATTGTAAAATTCTACAGGTTCTACCGAAAAGCCGTTTAGCTCCGAATAGTGCTTTGTGTTATAGTAGTTTATACAAATATTAAATAAGCTGTTATAGCCCTTTTTCTTTAGTTCTAAATCCTGTATAAGCAGGTCATATGGATATTTTTGATTAAAATAGCACTCGGTAAGCTGGTCATTAACCTTTACCATAGTATCCATAATATTAGAATCATCATCTACAGTAAACCTAAACGGCATGGTACTTGTAAACATGCCAAACATGCTCTTTTCCTTTTTCCCGGACCTGTTTAATACAGGTGTGCCTATTACAATATCCTCATTCCGAGTGATTTTATTTAAATACAAAAGATATAAAGTTACAAAAAATGTGTTTAATGAACATTTGTGATTTGTTGCAAACTTCTTCATTTGTGAAGATAATTCCGGTTCAAGGGCGAATTTTCTTCTTTTTCCTTCGATAATATCTGAACTCTTGCTTAGAAATGCATCCGGAAGAACCTTGAATTTATCATTCCAAAAAGATTTATTTTTTAAAAACCTGTCTGACAGAAGATATTTTTTTTCGTTTAATATGTATTCAATATAAGAAAAGCTTTCATCATCAATGATTTCTTCCCTGTTTAACAGTCTCATATATGTGTCGCATATATATTCGGTCATTAATTTGGTTGACCATCCATCAGAAATTATATGATGAAACTTTACAAGATATCCATTATTATTATCGGATATCTTAAATAATGCAAAATAAAAAAGCTCTCCTCCTACTAAAGCCAATGGCTTTTGAGCCTCTTTTTCAACCCACTTTTTGAATTCTCCTTCCGGATCTTCATGCTTTGAGAAATCAAAAAAATCTAATTTAGTTCTTTCATAATTGCTAACATATTGTTTGGCTTCCCCATTTTCTTCAATAAACCTTAATCTCAATCCTTCATTATTTTTGATGAGCAGATTTATTGATTCCTCAAGCACGCCAAAAACAACAGAACCCTTAATTCTGAATACACCACCTATATTATACAAAGGTGTGCCAGGGTATATTTTTTCTATATACCAAATCCTTTTTTGAGGATGGGTTAATGAGTATAACTTTGTATTATTGCAAATCATATTCTTCATATGTAACAAACCCTCTTTAGACAATTCATTACGTCAAGAAATTTTACTTCAAAAAGTAAGCAAATCATTTTCTGCTTGATATCTTATTATATGTCTACGTAACACCGCAACTATAACATCCTCCGGAAGTGCACCTGTGATACTGATTAATCCATCACATTTTCTTCCTATTATTACATTAAATAAACTTTTATCTCTTTTTTTATATTCTAACCAAATATTACCTCGTTGTCAACTTGCCTCCATTACTGTTTTTTTTACTATTTTATACTATATTCTTCCATTTACGACATTTTTTTAGAATATACTTATATAACCTTAATGAAAATAGGTATATCCAATAAATGACTGCTGTTTTTTGCTCAATTGCCGAAAATGAGATGATTGGTTCATTCATAAAATTTTGAAATGTTTTGGAAGTGTACAAAGATTTTTGGGAATTCTGTTGGTGGGGTTGACATAGAGACTCATTCCCACCAACAGCAAATAAGCATTAATTAATTCTATTATTTATTTTTCTAACTGATGATAAATTTTATTTAACATATTTTCCAGCAAGTCCCGTTCCTTTTGCTCTATTTCAGTAAGCTTCTTAATAATCTTCTCTAAACAACCTTTATTTTTGCTAATAAAATATTTAAAATGTAAGTTTCTCATCTTCACCATTTCACCTGCTAAATTTTTAAAGCCTTCGTATAAATATTTATAATCGTCAATATATTTATTGTTGTACATATACTCAAGCCTTAAAAGCATACATTCCTTATGCTCCAAAAGAGTATGAAATATCGTGAAATCAGAACCAAATCCTTCGTCTATCAGTGAACGGAAGTAATCCACAAGGTTCTTATAAATATCCATTCCAAAAATCATGTCCACTAATGTATTTTTATGCATTCTGCACCTTTCGGAACTATTCCTACTATTATAATAGTCATAAAGCATTTCGTAAACTAATTGTAGGTCAAATTCGTACTTGACATTTTCTTTCTTTGAAAGAATATGGATATATTCTAATTTTGCTGAATCAGAAAAAAAGGCTTTTTCAAATTGCTCAAAGCTAATTTTTGTAGTTCCATAATCATATTTCTGATTAAAGCCCATTATGGAATACTCCTTTTTATCAGCATCATATCCATAAATCATAAAGTCATGTACCAAATGTGTATTGCCATAGAAACGCCTATTGGGAACATAATATTCGTCATATTGTGAATAGAAATACTCTTTGGAATTTATACAATCAATAATAAAATCATGAATATTAATGTTATGAGTCTCTATAATTTCTTTTTTTAAAACCTGACAACTGAGTAGTGGATTTTCCGAAAAAGAATTGGGGTAAAAATTCAATGGTTTTTTACTGCTCCAAAAAAGTTGTATGTAGTTACTATAAAACCAAGGTAAGGAATCTTCATAGTTCAAAAGGATATTCAGTGTATACGCAGTATACTGTAAACCTACTATTGGCGATTTTGCAATTGGTAACTGAACAATACTCATATTAATTATCCCCCGTTTACTTCTTAAAATTACAACCGACTGCAAACCTATTTTTCTATGTCATCCATCATTTTTTCTAAGCAAAGTATTAATTACTACAAAGTACCCGCTATAAAACATTATATCTACAAACTAATTTAAATTATCAAATCCAAAAGGTATTTGGGTAAAGAATACAATTTTACCAATAACATCTTTTACATTTTATGATACACTTCCCCATTTTTTTCGTCAATAGCTATTTGCAATTTCCGTGCCTTTTAGTTGATAACATTAAATATATAGATTCAAGCCGTTATCTTTGCTGTTTCTACAAAGCAGTAAACAGTGGGTGAGGAAAACCAGGACAAGGCGGAAGAGTGCGGAATAATCGCTTTATTCTAACTGACGACAACGTAGTTCTGGGAATTTATCCGCCGGCAATGTATGAATTTAGACGTTACAGACCACTAGTTCAGACCCCACGTCTCGTGTTGCTGAAAGGCCTATTTTTATGGCCTGTTGCAAATTTTCGGCTCAGTTATCGGATATTTCAGTCCTTCCATCTCCATGAGAAACTCAATTTTGCTTATAACTTCTTCTTTGAAATTTTGGTAAAACACCCTATTTAAGTATCATCAATAGAAATTTCTTCAAAGGGCTTGAAACTGCTAAAAAAAGGCTCTGTGTAGCCATATAATACCCTCCACATTTACAAATACTAATTTTACTATAATGTTCCAATTCGTCAATTTATGCATGTAAAATAAAATAACGTGACCTTTACCACATTACCGACCTCTACGAGATTGCTGATATTTCTTTTTTATCCGTAATGACTCATTTAGGTGAACCATATGATGACGAGTTACGGGCATTAGCAAAATACCTGCTACATTTTTTTTACCCCAAAAATCAATTAACCAGTTTGCACCTTCAACATCAAGCACAGCACCTTCATCTAAAATTCGCTTCAACCGGGCCTTTTCCATTTTTCTTTTTAAATCTTCCGGTTTAAAGCTCCTTATAATTTCACAAGTCCTTTTTCCTACTGCAATCCTATAATCACGAAGCTCATTCATGTTTACGCTATTACTAAAGTCAACAATTTCTTCGCTTGTCATAGCGTTACCTGTATCATAAATCTTAGTATTCATTTTTTGAATCCACTGATTTGTATTAATTACTTGAGCTGTATCTGCAACCAATATATTCATTGTTATATCTTCTATCCGTGTTATATGCCATATACACCAGGCAATAGTTGAATTTTCTTTCGCCGACATAGTACGAAACGTTGTCTCCTCTAATCCTTGCCACAATTCATCTTCAAATGTCAAAATGTTTTTTTGTAACATATCGGAAGGGTATACCATTTCATGTTGCTTCAGACATAATTCAATAGCCTCATCAAAATTGCCTGATTTCAAAATTATGCTTCTTAAAAAGGTCTGTTGCGATCCCCATTGTTTTTTAGTATCCATTTTATACCGCCTGTTTACATTTTTAATGGCTGCTCCAAGTATCACAATAATGTAAGTTTACTGGAACAATGATTATATGGAAATTATTATATCATGAACCATTCTGGGTTTCCATATTTTACAATATGTAAGAAATAAAATAAGCACTTTACCACTGTCTGCAATTCATTAGTTCTGCTTCTCTTAGCTGCAATCATTGACGTTTACTACTTATACCAGAATTTACTTCTAGGTTTTGGCAAGAAAAATCCCGGTAATGAGCCGGGATCAAGAATAATCGTTTATATATAATTTTCAATACACCCCTCGTTATTACTGGAAACACAACTAGAATGGCGGCCTGTTATATCCCTTAAATGTTATCCTAACTTATATACTTATCCAGTAAAGCAATCAGCTGCTCGCGTGAGTTTCCATGTTGCGGACTATCATTCTCATCAACTATACGTTGCATAAGCCCATTCAAAACTAGCTCACCCTCCCATTTTGAACCGATCAGATAGCGTTTCTTAGGAACAGGTGAAAACAGCGCAGCTTCTACCGCATCGGCGACAACTTGCGGTGAAGACGGCTCTAGCTGGGCATCAGGTTCTAACTCAACAAGGCTTAAGGGCTTTGATCCATTTAAGGAACTGAGTATCTGCTCTGCCTCTTTTTTCAGCGGTTCTCCCGCCCTCAACAATTTTCTGATGAGTCCTTTTATCGATTTGAATCCAATTGCTGATGCTATCCCTCCTGGCTGAATAATACTTACTTGAAGCCCATAGGGCTGCAGTTCCTCTCTCAGGCAATCCGTATATGCCTCAATAGCATGTTTTGTCATACTATAAGGTCCAAATAACTTATTGGTAACCATTCCTCCATGAGAACCTATATTGACTATTCTCCCTTTTGCTTCATGGAGAAGATTTAAACAGGCATTAGTTACTCTCCACGGGCCAAAAACGTTCACGTTAAATATATTATTCATTTCCTCTTCACTCCATGTTGCAAGCAATCCCAAGCTGTCAACTCCGGCATTATTGACCAGTCCATACAAACCCGTATTTTGGGACTCTATATCCCGAAGTGCATTTTGAAGACTACCGGCATCGGTTACATCGAGCTGTAAAGGAATCAAATTGCTATTTAGCTTACAGTATTCTAAATCCTCCATCCTTCTAGCCGAAGCATACACTGTAATTCCTTAATAATCTTGTAACCTCTCAAAGAGTTAAAAAACATGTCCAAGCTAAAAAGAGAAGTATTCATTGTGCTTTACCTATGTGACGGGAAATTAAAGGGTAATGCTGATTACGATTGTATTGGTACTAAAGATTTTGTGCCCTTTCCTGATACAGATATAGTAATCGAAAATTGTAAAAGGTTGGATACCAATTCAATTTTGCTAATGCATAATCATCCTTACCGCAGAGGGCTTGAAACATTCTTTATGAAAGAGTACTTTCACAAACCTTCAATAAGGGACATTGCTTCAACACGACTGTTTAAAGATTTGGTTAAAAGACAAGGAATTAATGTTCTCGATCACATTATTGTCAGTGGTGACGGAAATTATTTTTCGTTCGTAGAAAACTATCTGATGTAGGAGGATGTGTCAATGTGCATAGCAATAGATATACTTGATACTATTTGGGATAATATCGGTACTGCAAAACGTGAAATAGAAAGATTACGTGAGGAAATGAGTACAGTGGATAAGACAATTTCAGATATCCTCCACGAATTGGAATTCTGTAAATCTCTCAATGCCTCCCAGGGATACAAATATGCCCGAATGCTTAAAAATCTACGTGAAGATCGCAGATATATAAAAAATGAACTTGAAGAGTTACACCATTAATGTCAAAATAATACAAAGTATGATATTTAGAATATAAAAAGAATGGGGCCTAAATCCGACCTATTTCTGTCAAAATAAAAACTTCCGAGATTTTACAATCTCGAAAGCCTTATTTTAGTGGAGCTCCCAATCGGAATCGGACCGATGACCTCATCCTTACCATGGATGCGCTCTGCCAACTGAGCTATGGGAGCATATTTTGGAG
>JAEZIU010000307.1 GCA_023436485.1 Bacillota bacterium
ACGTTACTCTTAGAAACGTATTATGCAATTATGTTTGAGATATTTGTTTGCATAATTATTTTATTTATGTGCTTTATAAATTTGTTTTCAGCATTGTCCAGTTGTGTTGAGAGCTTTATTATGTACTACTTGATCTTTACAATGGTCATTAATTTAATGATTGTTCTAAAGAGAATATTTAAAATATCAGAACAAAGTCTATCTTAGTTCTGATATGTATATTAATTGTTTTAATTAATAGAGGGCTGTAAGGCTCTTTTTTATATTTGTCTACAATGGGCAAACTCTAACAAGTGAAAGTCTTAAATATGTCCAGATATTGGGAATGGGTAGCTAAACAGCAAGTATATTTCTAATAAGATAAAATCTGCTGAAGTTAAAAACACACCAGGTATCGTTGGAAAAGATCAAGTTGAAATTAAGAAGCTATACATACCGGAGCTGGATAGTTTGCAATAGTTGCAAGGTTAACAAGTTAAACTCTAACTAAAGGTTGGTTTAACTATTTCCTATAGGAAATATGAAAACTTTGTGCATACAAACTAAATGAATGAATAGGCACGCGAATGAGAAGGTCAATTTATAAACATTGGAAACTTGTGTATACAAGAATGAATCAATTAATTCAGTTATAAATTGCAAAAATTGGGAAAAATATGTGAAATTAAAATAGCTACGCAAAATTGTGTCAAGGTAGAGCAATTACACATGCAATAGCTAAAGAGAGATAACCTGATTTGGATTAGTCTCAATGTTAAATTGCTGCACCGAAAGGTGTGATTAGAGTAATGTACCGAACATTACTCAGGGTGGTGCTAGAGGAGGTAGGTCAATTAATTACCTACCTCCTACTTGTTTTTAATAAACCCTTTAATCAAAGCAAAAGCCTTCTTTGCAGAATCCTCATTGTATTCGTTTGAATAGGAATCTGCAAAGCCGTGATTTCCATCCAACATATGAATTTTAACGCCGGGCTTCTTAAAACCGCTGATAAAACCCCGTACATTAAAGGACTTCTCATGGCTTGGAAAAAGAAGCAAGGCAGGGCAAGAAGGAGATATATTGGTATAATCTCGTATTCTTGAGCCATAACAGCATATGACACCTGAAAAAAGCCCTGCTTCACTGCAAAGCCATGCAATAGAGGCACCAACACTAAAGCCAATCAAAAAAATACGTTTATAACTTCTCTGTTGCTGTTTGGCGAGGTCAATTACAATATAAGTCTCTTTATCAAAACCTATATTCTCAAAAAAATACCTATAGGCGGCTTCCTGCTCACTATAATCAAAGGGGTGTTCCAGACCGCACAAATCAGGACACACAACGTCATAGCCCAATAAAGAAAGTTTATAGGCAGTATCTGTTATAAAGCTATTAACACCATAAATTTCATGGAGAATGATAATTAAATCTTCTGAATTATTAATTATACTTAACATACTAATATACTACTACAAAATTTGTTGACACTCAAAAGAACAAAAAGTAAACTTAAAACAAAATACAATATATGGGAGAAATTACATGGGAATGAGTTCAGAAAAAGCCCGGCAGTTGTTCAAAGAGGGATATAACTGTTCACAAGCCGTTTTTGGGGCTTTTAGCGATGACATCGATATGGAATTGAAAAACGCTTTGAGGATAGCATCATCCTTTGGGGGAGGAATGGGAAGACTGAGGGAGGTCTGTGGTGCTGTAAGCGGCATGTTCATGGTTGCCGGTATAATTTACGGATATGATGAACCCAAGGATACTGAAGCAAAAAAAGAACACTACAAGCTTATACAGGAACTTGCCCAAAGGTTTAAAGCTACAAACGGTTCAATAGTGTGCAGAGAACTACTGGGACTGGACAAAGGGCCTGACAATCCTACTCCGGAGGAAAGAACGGAGAGTTATTATAAAAAACGTCCGTGTGAGGAATATGTAAAGTGTGCCGCCGAGATAATGGAACAATACATAAGTCAGAAAAAAGCAGAGGCTGTATCGGAATAATACCTCTGCTTTTTCAACTTTACTATTTAAATTTATTATCTACTCTTAAAGCTCTGGCAGAATTGAGAATTGCTATTACAGATACACCAACGTCTGCAAATACCGCTTCCCAAAGGTTTGATATGCCAAAGGCACCCATTGCCAAAACAATAGCCTTAACCCCAAGAGCAAAAACTATATTTTGATTAACTATACGAAGTGTTTTTTTGGAAATAGCAATGGCAGTGGCTATTTTGGAGGGTTCATCATTCATAATGACCACATCTGCTGCTTCTATAGCGGCATCGGAGCCAAGTCCACCCATTGCAATACCTACATCGGCCCTTGAGAGCACAGGAGCATCATTTATACCGTCTCCTGCAAAGATCAGATTACCTTTTGAAGATTTTTCTGCAAGGAGCTTTTCAACCTTTTCAACCTTGTCTAAGGGTAGAAGCTCAGTGTATACTTCATCAAGACCAAGCTTTCGGGCAACTGCTTCACCAACATCCTTTGCATCTCCTGTAAGCATTACGGTTTTATGTATTCCGCATGCTTTAAGCTTTGCAATGGCAGAGGCCGAGTCCTCCTTTATTTCATCTGATATAACTATATATCCTGCATAAACATCGCTTACCGTCACATGTACAACTGTTCCGGCTGTTTTATTATGAGAATACGTTGCTCCGACTTTTTCCATTAACTTAGAATTACCGGCATATACTGTTTTCCCAGCAACAACTGCTTTAACTCCATGACCGGGTATTTCTTCAACATCTGTTATTCTGGAATTATCAATTTCTGAATTAAAAGCATTTTTCAAAGATTGAGAAATGGGGTGGTTTGAATAACTTTCAGCATGGGCGGTTAGCTCCAACAAATCAAATTCTGAAATACCTACGGGATTAATCTCAGTAACCTTAAATGTTCCTTTTGTAAGAGTACCTGTTTTATCAAAAACAACCAGTTCGGCAGCGGCAAGAGCTTCCAGATAGTTGCCGCCCTTTATGAGAATCCCCAGTTTTGAGGCTCCGCCAATACCTCCAAAGAAGCCCAAAGGAATAGAAATTACAAGAGCACAGGGACAGGAAACAACCAGAAATGTTAATGCCCTGTATATCCAGTCCTTGAAGGTTGCTCCCGGAACAAGCAGTGGCGGAACAACGGCAAGAATCACTGCCACTATAACAACAACGGGAGTGTAATACCTTGCAAATCTGGTAATGAAATTCTCACGTTTTGCTTTTTTGTTACTTGCATTTTCCACCAAGTCAAGAATTTTAGAAACAGTGGACTCACCAAACTCTTTGGTTACTTGAATTGTAATTAGGCCGTTAAGATTTATACATCCGCTTAATACTTCACTGCCGATATTAATTTCCCTTGGAACGGATTCGCCCGTTAATGCAGAGGTATCTACCAATGAATAGCCTTCTATGACCTTACCGTCAAGAGGTATCTTTTCACCGGCTTTAACAACGATAACATCATTTATAGAAACTTCCTCAGGGTCTACCGTAACAAGCTCACCGTTTCGCTTAACATTTGCATAATCAGGACGTATATCCATCAATGCTGATATGGATTTCCTTGAGCGATTAACGGCATAATCCTGAAACATTTCACCAACCTGGTAAAAAAGCATAACCGAAACCGCTTCCGGGTACTCACCTACAAAAAAAGCACCCACTGTTGCTATACTCATTAAAAAGTTTTCATCAAATACCTGTCCGTGTGCAATATTCCTAATTGCTCTCCAGAGAACATCTCCGCCGATTACAAAATAGGCTGCAAGAAAAAATGCAAGATTCATATAGGACGGAAATGATACAACCACCGCAATTATCAGAACCAATATTCCAATACCAATACGGATAATTTCCTTTTTAGCTTTACTCATAAAAATCTCCTTGTAAATAAAAGTCACCTATATTACATCTTTACGGTACAATCAGGTTCAATTTTCTTTATGATTTTCTGTACTGATGTCATAATATCTTCAAAACTCTCGTCAACTGCATCTATAGTAAGTTTCTGCATTATAAAGTTAACAGTGGCACTGTTGACGCCGTCCAGCTTATTAATTTCTCTTTCCATTTTAGAAGCACAGTTTGCACAGCCCAAATCGTTAAGTCTGTAATTTTTTTTCATACTTAATTACCCCCCAGATAAACTTATTCTTCAATATGCTCAAAACCCTGATCAATTATTGCTCTTACATGTGAGTCGGACAATGAATAAAAGATAGTCTTTCCATCACGTCTTGATTTAACCAGCTTTGCTTGCTTTAGTATACGGAGTTGGTGAGAAATAGCCGACTGACTCATATTTAGCAGTTGTGCAATATCACAGACACACATTTCTGCCTGAAAAAGTACATACAAAATTTTGATTCTTGTGGTATCACCAAAAATTTTAAAAAGCTCTGCAAGATCATATAACTGTGTCTCTTCAGGCATATGTAACATTACCTGATCTATAACGTCTTTATGAAGGCATAAATAATCACATTTTTCAAACTCTTTTTCAGTATCCATAAAAACCTTCCCTTCTTTAGAAAAATTAATAATATAAATCAAAATCATTCATATGAACGAATGTTCATATATCATATTATACCTTGAACTATGAGAAGTCAACCCAAAATATTGAAAAATAAGCCAATTTATTTATAGAAATATATCAGCAGTCAAGACGTACAAGCCCCAAATGAAGCTTGGTTGCATATTATGCAATAAAAAGTTAATTTGGAGTGATATTTTTGGCTAAATTTAATATCGGAGATATTGTTATCAGAAGTTCTTATGGTGGAGATATACTTTTTAGGGTAGTAAACATAAAAACTAACTTTAACGGAGTGGTATCGTATGTCTTGAGAGGTTTGTCATACAGGATTGAAGCCGATTCACAGGGAGATGACCTTGTTAAGCAGGATGCAAGGGTAGCTTATACAAGGGCTATAAATGAACTTTCTCAGGTTAAAAACAGCATTGACTGTTGCAGACCGGTATTCAAATCATTTTTATCCAGAATCAAGCACAGGCCGGGTAGAATATTGCATATAGATTCGGCAGAGGATTTTATGAACCAATGTTTGGACTTTTATAAGAAAAGTAAGATAAACTGTTACGGTAAATGGGTAAGTGAAAACAGGCAGCCGTCGGTAGTAAAACAATATCTGGAGGCGTACAGACCGGATATACTGGTGCTGACGGGACATGACGGTTTAAAAAAGGGTGCCAGTAATTATCAGTCTTTGGATAGCTATGCCAATTCATCATACTTCATTGAATCAGTGAAGATTGCAAGAGCATATGAGTCCGATCCTGATAAGTTGTGTATCTTTGCAGGAGCATGTCAGTCATACTATGAGGCAATTATGCAAGCAGGGGCAAATTTTGCCAGTTCACCCAAAAGAATTCTGATAAATGCATTAGACCCGGCAATTGTTGCACAGAAAGTATCCGTTACAGAAAGTTCTGTTATTCTTTCACCTAATTCAGTAATAGAGCTAACAATAACAGGAAGTGCAGGTATAGGAGGAAAAGATACAAGAGGGCAGATGAGGTAAATTGTCAAGCATAGTCCAATTATTATATAAAGTAAAAAGGGTTGTTGCGAAATTAATTTTTATCTTGTTTAACATATACGGGAGTATCTGTGTTAAAACAGAAAAACTTTCGGCTTTGCAACAGCTCCTTTTTTAATGTGTAAAAAAAATGCCCGGCGTAAAGCCGAGGCATTTTTAGGGGGTTAAAATGTATTTTGTGGGGTCAGTAATAGTTATTGCCTTTTTTACATTTTCTTATACATTTTTTTAAAATAAAAAGATTATATATATATTCTAAAAAGTGTTCATGGTATAATACTAAAAATAATACTAATTTTACATGTAAATACATTTTAAAAATGTGAGGGATAGTTTGTGAAAAAAAGAATATTAGCCATACTGCTTATTTTTGCATTTGTTTCTGTTTCAATTATGGGAGTTGACGCAAGAGGTGCACGTTCTTTCAGCAGAAGCAGCAAGTCATTTTCAAGATCTTTCAGCAGCCATAAGAGTTCTTCGTCAAAGAGTAGCTCAAAAAGCTTTAGCTTATTCGGTTCGTCAAAATCCAAGAGTAGCAGTTCCAGAAGTAAACCGGGGGCAAAATCTTATACCGGCTCATCAAGTAAGAAAGCCAACACCTCGGGGTTTAGTGCAAAGGCAGCCTCAAAAAAGAAATCCTACATGCAGGATACCTACAAGAGTCAGGTTTCAAGTAAGAGTTACAAAACCTATAAGCAAAAACTCGATAACCAACAGCAAAAAGTTTATAATGATTCCATGAAAAGAAGCTATGGCTCAAGTTCAAGAAGAATGAACTTTGAGGATGCAATGAGAACCCGTACATCAAGAATAAATGTTTTTAATAACAGGCCTATATTTATTAATGTAAACAGATCCGTATTCGGCAGTCCTTTTTCTTATGGATATGCATATGTAGGCCCATGGGATTTGTGGTTTCTGATGAGGGCATCTGATCTGTTTTGGTATCATCATTGGAGTGAAATATCACCTTATAGGAGCTATTTTGACCAGAATCAGTATCAGCAATTGGAAAATAGGGTAGACCAGTTAGAGAAACAGGGAGTACAGAGAGACCCTAATTACATGGAAGAAGGGGTAGACCCGGATTTACAGCTTTCACAGCAATATCAGGAAAAGAATCCTGAAAACGTATACTATACAGATAAGTACCCTACGAATTCATCAAGAAATACCGGGGCAGTTGTGGTAGTTATCATTATAACGTCAGTAGCATTGATAATTGTAATAAGAAAGTTATCAAAGCCAAAGCCGAAAAACTCCCGCAACAGCAGAATATATTAGACTTTTAAACTTTAAATGGAATAGGACGTGATGTCGATGTTCGGTTTCAAAAAGAAAGCTGGCCAGGATATACTGAATCCTTTGAATATCAACAAAAACTCAATGGTAGAATTCAAACTTAAGGAACTTGAGGAACAGGGCTTTTTTACTTTCGGTAAAATCATACAAATGGACGTAGGCCAGAGGCCTTTTACCAGATACCTTGTTTATTCCAGATCAGAAGAGACGGAGTATGTTTTTGAGGTATACAAGGGTGAAGAGGAAGGCCAGCTGGAAACATACCTTTACTTTCTGGATGATACTGTTCCGTTCTCAGAAGAATTTTTGGAGGTTGTGGGTCAGAAGAGTATAACCACTCCTGACGGCACAGAGTACGAAAGATGTACAATGCCTGAACATGATTACAGGATAGACGGTGTACAAGGCTCGCTAAAGGTTTATGACCTGAACTCTGAAAAAATAGAATACGAATCTGAAGTTGAGGTATGGGACTATCAGCGTGATGCAGAAGGGATTACAGAGTATCTTAACATAGAAATGCTTAAAACCAACGGTATGTTCAGAATTTTTATAGGACAGAGGTTTGAAGGGTCACTATACAAGGTTTACCAAGGAATAGAAGAAAAATAGCTATTAGGGGGATAAATAAGATGTTTGAATACTTAAGTTTTTTCTTGAAAGATTTGTCATTTAGTTTTGTTATATTAACGGTAGGTTTTATATTGGGATGGCTTATTTATAATAATCTGGTTCTGAGGGATGTTTCACTTAAAGATGCACTGTTTAACAAGGATAATTTTGCAGCATGGATAGAATTCATCGGTGCTTTTGTATTTCCTGTACTTTACCTGTCGTCACATGCCATAAAGGGAGCTACCAGTGATAACATTCTGGTTGATCTTGCGGTTTGTACCGGGTATACTGTTTTTTACGTAGTAATACTGACAATATTAAGACTTCTTTCAAAATCAATAGTAAGTCTGATAAATGCTGAAGACGGGCAAGGCAAGGTGTGTCTGAATAAAGAAATATGCGAGCAAAAAAACATTGGTGCAGCCTTATTTTCCGTTACTCTTTCAGTTATATTCGTGTCTGTCATAAAGTACATAGATTTTATAGATATAATTGAGGGTGCTGGAGCATCCATACTCATAAAGGTTCTAATGTTTATAGTATTTGTATTAGTTGCAATGGTGTGCTATAGCATGGTTTTAAGGAGAAAGACCACACTGTTTAAGGAAATATTCATAGACAATAATGCAGCTGCCGGTATCGGGCTTTTGGGGTTTGTATTCGCGGTACAGACAATTATTACAGGAATTATTGATGCATATACATCTGATTTTGATCTGATTACGGTAGCCTTGGTAATAGCGGTTTGTCTTGTGATATACGGTATATTGTCCGTATTATTCAAAAAGATTTTTACAGCTATAGTAAAGGTTGATGTGTGGAATGAAATATACGAACAGAATAATGTGGGAGCAGCAATCGGACAGGCTGCACTTTACGTTGGAATTGCAATGATAATAGTAAATTTCATAATGTAAAATAGTAATATTGTTAGAGGGACAAAGTTAGCCAAATGCATTCACACATTGTTAATATTTGTTATACAATTTTAATAATCTTCTATAGAAATTAGTGGTATAATACTAAGTGTAAAGCCATTATAAGCTTTTTCATTTTGTTCCTCCTTTAAACATATTGATTTTATTTTTTATTACATAGGGCACCTATTTATCAGGAATTATTATAAATTATATACTGGGGTGCTTTTTTTCTGTCATAAAATAAATCAGATTGGTTTGAAAGTTACTTACAATAAATACATAAACTGTAAAAATAATATCTCTTGATATGGGACAGTATTTAAGTTATAATGTTAAAAGTGCACCGAACATATTTGGTTTATGGATTCGGGAACACATTAAAAAAGCCAGTTTTGGCCGTACTAGACGGGGAGGCAGCGGTGCCCTGTACCTGCAATCCGCTATAGCAGGGTTGAATTCCCGTTTGAGGTTTTAGTGTGTAGTGCCTGCCCTTTATAAGTGGCAATGACAATTGGGTCTTGCGCAATAGAATTCTGTGAACCTCGTCAGATCCGGAAGGAAGCAGCGATAAGCAGCAAATTCTGTGTGCCGCTGGGTTACCTGATTAGAGCTAACTGTAAAGG
>JAEZIU010000152.1 GCA_023436485.1 Bacillota bacterium
TCCATTTTATTTTTTATAAAAATTGAGTAAAATCACGTTATTTTAGAAAATAACGTAGAAAAGTAAAAACATTAGTAAATTGAAGTAAATTGATAAAAATATATGAAAAGTAGTAATTTATCCTTTAAATTCTGCAAATTTGTGTTATAATACTAAGCGGGATTAATAGTTATATTTTGGGTTAAATTTTTATCCCAGTTACCGGAGGCAAATATGGTTAGAAGTATGACAGGTTTCGGTAGAGGAACCTTTAGTGATAATGGCAAGGAATTTACTGTAGAAATAAAAACTGTAAACCATCGTTATATAGATTTTTATATAAAATTACCGAGGCAGATTGGTTATCTTGAGGAAAGAGTCAGAGAGGTAGCTTCGCAAAGCCTTTTTCGTGGTAAAGTAGATATATTTATATCATTTGAAGACCGTTCAGATAATTCCAGAAGTGTGACACTTGATGAGCCACTGGCAAGTGCTTACATACAGGCAGTTGAAAAACTCAAGAAAAAATATAGCTTGAAGGATGACTTGAGTGTATCACTTATTTCACGTTTTCCCGATGTATTAAGAATAGAGAAAAATGAAGATGATGAAGAACATCTATGGTCTGTTCTTAAAAATGCATTAGATTTAGCAATTGCTTCACTTCTGCAAATGAGAGAAAAAGAAGGAAATGAATTAAGAAACAGTTTACTTCAGAAAGCTGATTATATGGAAACCATTATATCAGATATTTCTCATAGAAGTCCTCAGGTTGTTACGGAATATAAGCAAAAACTGGAATATAGAATAAAGGAATTATTGAATCAGCAAACAGTAGATGAAAATAGGATTGCAATGGAAGTGGCAATATTTGCTGACAGATGTGGTATAGATGAGGAATTGGTAAGACTGGGAAGTCATTTAACGCAGTTAAGAGATATATTAAATATAAAGAAACAGCCTATTGGAAGAAAACTTGACTTTTTGGTTCAGGAAATAAACAGGGAAATTAACACAATAGGTTCAAAATCAAACGACATAATTATTACAAAGAACGTTCTGGAACTAAAAAGTGAAGCAGAGAAAATAAGAGAACAAATTCAGAATATGGAATAGATATCAGGAGGATTGTATGAAGCTTATAAATATTGGCTTTGGAAATATTGTTTCCGCTAACAGACTTGTGGCAATTGTAAGTCCGGAGTCGGCACCAATAAAAAGAATTATTCAGGAAGCAAGAGACAGAGGTATGTTGATTGATGCAACTTACGGAAGAAGGACAAGAGCAGTAATAATTACTGACAGCGACCATATAATTTTATCAGCGGTACAGCCTGAAACCGTAGCCCACAGATTAAATGCCAAGGACACCGATGACAGTGATAACGATGAAGATTCAGTTACCGAGTAGGAGGAAATCATGCAACAAAAAGGCCTTTTAGTTGTAGTGTCCGGACCTTCAGGAACAGGAAAGGGTACGGTATGCAAAAAGTTGTTGTCCCAAAGGGATAACGTAAGGTATTCTGTCTCAGCTACTACAAGGAAACCGCGAGAAGGTGAAATCGAGGGTCAGAGCTATTTCTTTGTTTCAGAAAGCAAATTTTTGGATATGATAAAGAATGATGCTCTCATTGAGTGGGATAAGTATTGTGACAATTACTATGGTACACCAAAGTCATATGTTGATTCCTGCATGGAGAACGGTGTGGACATTATTTTGGAAATAACCGTTGAAGGGGCTCTTGAAATAAAACAAAAGTACCCGGATTCCGTACTTATATTTATTCTTCCGCCATCCTTTGAAGAATTAAGAAGGCGTATAGAATGCAGAGCTACAGAGTGCAGTGACGTTATAGAAAAGAGAATGCAAAAGGCTGCCAATGAAATTAAATATGTTTCAAAGTATGACTATTTAATTTTGAATGACAGTGTTGAACAAGCAGTTCTAAATATAGAAAAAGTTTTAGATAGTGAGCGGCTAAAGCCATCCAGAAATGCTGAAATGATAGAGAGTTTATTTAAGTAATACGGGAGGTATTATATAATGATTTATCCTTCAATCAATGAATTGATGAAAAAGGTAGACAGCAGGTACACATTAGCAGTTGAAGCTGCAAAAAGAGCAAGACAGTTAGTAGACGGAGCGACTAAAATGACTAAGTTTAACTCCGATAAAGAAGTAACAATTGCTATACACGAGATAGCAGAAGATAAAATAACATATGTTAGAACAAAGACCGGAATAAAATAGGGGGCGTTGTAAAGTGGCAGCTGAAAAGACAATGGAAAAAATAGTTGCATTAGCTAAAAACAGAGGGTTTGTTTACCCTGGTTCCGATATATACGGAGGACTGGCAAATGCATGGGACTACGGTCCTCTTGGCGTAGAACTCAAAAATAATGTAAAAAAAGCCTGGTGGCGTAAGTTTGTACAAGAAAGTCCATACAATGTAGGAGTTGACTGTGCAATACTTATGAATCCTCAGGTTTGGGTAGCTTCAGGTCACGTAGGCGGTTTCAGTGATCCTTTGATTGACTGTAAGGATTGTAAAACACGTCATAGAGCAGATAAGATTATTGAAGATTGGAATATGGAAAATAATATTGAATTCAGAGTTGATGGCCTGAAAAATGAAGAGCTGATGCAATACATAAAGGATAAAGGTGTAAAATGTCCTAACTGTGGATCTGCAAACTTCACCGAAATCAGAGAGTTCAACCTTATGTTCAAGACTTTCCAAGGTGTTACCGAAGATTCAAAGGCTGAAATATTTTTGAGACCGGAAACCGCACAAGGTATTTTTGTTAATTTCAAAAATGTTCAGCGTACAACTAGGAAAAAAATACCATTTGGTATCGGACAGATAGGTAAGTCTTTTAGAAATGAAATAACACCTGGTAATTTTACATTCAGAACCAGAGAATTTGAACAGATGGAGCTTGAATTCTTCTGTGAACCGGGAAAAGACCTTGAATGGTTTAAATATTGGAAGGATTTTTGTTATAACTGGCTCCTAAGCCTGAATATGACTAAGGAAAGCCTCAAACTCCGTGACCATGAAAAGGAAGAACTTTCACACTATAGTAATGCAACTACAGATATTGAGTTCCTTTTCCCATTTGGTTGGGGAGAACTTTGGGGAATTGCAGACAGAACGGACTTTGACTTGAAACAGCACATGACTCATGCAAAAGATGATTTGTCATACTTTGATCCTACTACAAATGAGAAGTATGTTCCATATTGTATAGAGCCATCTTTGGGTGCAGATAGAGTTACTCTGGCTTTCCTTTGTGATGCTTATAACGAAGAGGAAGTTGCAGAGGGTGACGTAAGAAATGTTCTGAAATTCCATCCTGCTATAGCACCTGTGAAGATAGCTGTTCTTCCGCTTTCAAAGAAATTGGGTGAAGAAGCGGAGAAGGTTTACCATATGCTGACGAAGACATATTATTGTGAATATGATGAAACAGGAAGTATAGGTAAGAGATACAGAAGACAGGATGAAATAGGAACACCATACTGTATTACATTTGACTTTGAGTCACTTGAAGACAAGAGTGTTACTATAAGAGAAAGAGATACCATGCAGCAGGTTAGAATTAAAATTGAAGATCTTCCGGCATATTTTGAAAATAAATTTGAATTCTAATAAATGAAATATAAAAGCAGACATTTTACAATG
This sequence comes from Bacillota bacterium, assembly GCA_023436485.1. Taxonomy (GTDB): domain Bacteria; phylum Bacillota; class Clostridia; order Acetivibrionales; family DSM-1351; genus Ruminiclostridium. Next base: position 3,666 of record JAEZIU010000152.1, read on the forward strand.
TCTGCTTTTTAAATCTATCCAGAAGATTACTACATAAAAGGTTAGTATTATATAAAATTACATAGAAACTATAATAAAAGACTGTTAAATTGCAGCCTTTTATTTTTATCCACATATTTGTAAAAGGTTGACAAGTATACCTCTAAAAAGTATATTATACATAGTAAAGAGTTAGGTATTCAACAAAAAAAGGTTGAGGTTACTTGTAATGAAAGTAGGATTTATTGGAGCAGGAAAAGTCGGCAATACTATGGGAAAGTACTTTGAGCAAAACAACATTGAACTGACAGGGTATTATGATACTGATATACATGCTTCACTGGAAGCAGCAGATTTTACGCGGTCTGGATTATTTACATCAGTAATTGAGCTTGTTAAACGCAGCGATATGATATTTATTACAACCACGGATAATTCTATAGAAAACGTATGGGGAGATGTAAAAGAGCTATCTATAGAAGGTAAAATATTCTGTCATTGTTCAGGAGCAATATCATCGGATGTATTTAAGGGAATTGGCGAGAAAGGGGCCTTTGGTTATTCAATCCATCCTCTTTTTTCGTGTAGCAGCAAAACATCCTCATATAAAAAACTATATAATGCATTGATAACAATTGAAGGAAGCCGGGAGCGATTGCAGAAAGTTGAGGAATTGTTCAAAAGTCTTGGAAACAATACCAGAATAATTGATTCAAAGCAAAAGATTAAATATCATGCGGCGGCTGTTTTCGCCAGCAATCACACTATTGCTCTTGCCGGACAGGGAGCAGACATTCTGGAGCAATGCGGTTTTACCAGGGATGAAGCTAAAAAATCGATTCTTTTTCTAATGGGTAATGCCATTGAAAATATTGAAAAACAGGGATTAGTTAACGCGTTGACCGGGCCTGTCGAGCGTAATGACATAGTGACAGTACGAAAGCATCTTCAGGTTTTATCAGAGGAAGAAAAAAACATATATATTTCGCTATCCAGAAAATTAGTAGAAATATCTAAAGTAAAAAACCCTGAAAAAAATTACATTGAATTGGAAAATCTTTTAGGGCAAAATTAAGTAGATACGATAGGGGCGTTGATGGAATGACAGTAGAAGGAAATAGGTTAAAAAATACAGCTGCGACTGTTCAAAATCAGAAAAGAAATGGCGATAAAATCAGTATGCTGACAGCTTACGATTATTCTACAGCAAAATTGATGGATGAAGCAGGAGTTAATTGTATTTTGGTGGGGGACTCCCTTGGAATGGTTATGCTTGGATATGAGAATACTTTATCGGTTACCATGGAGGACATGATTCACCATACAGCGGCAGTTTCAAGAGGATGTAAGTATGCATTTATTGTTGCTGATATGCCTTTCATGTCATATCAGACTTCTGTTTATGATGCTGTTGTAAATGCAGGAAGATTGATAAAAGAAGGGAATGCTCATGCAGTAAAGCTTGAAGGGGGCAAGGAAGTATGTCCTCAGATAAAAGCAATTGTAGATGCTAAAATACCTTTGGTAGCACATTTGGGCATGACGCCCCAATCCATAAATTCTTTCGGGGGCTTTAAGGTACAGGGTAAAGATAAAGTGGCTGCTATCAAATTAATTGATGATGCCAAGGCTGTTGAAGCAGCCGGTGCAACCGCTGTCGTACTGGAATGCGTTCCAGCTGAGCTTTCAAAAATTATAACAAATATGCTTTCCATACCTACAATTGGAATAGGTGCGGGAAAATACTGTGATGGACAGGTACTCGTGTATCAGGATATGCTTGGTATTTATTCAAATATTGCACCCAAATTTGTAAAAAAATATGCAGATTTAGGTTCTGAAATGAAGTCGGCATTTAAAAGATATATTAGTGAAATAAAGGACTCAACTTTCCCTGAACCTGAACATTCTTATAAGGTAGATGAAGCGGTTATTGAAAAGTTGATTCCGGAGGATAAGATATGAAAGTAGTCAAGACGATAAATGAGATTAAAAATATAGTTAAAGATTGGAAAAAACAAGGCTTATCAATCGGTTTTGTTCCTACTATGGGTTATTTGCATGAAGGACACGGAAGCCTTATTACAAAAGCCCGAGAAAATTCAAAAGTTGTAGTGAGTATTTTTGTGAATCCCATGCAGTTCGGGCCTACAGAAGATTTGGATAAGTATCCCAGAGACTTGGAAAAGGACTCAAAGTACTGCGAGGAATTGGGGGTGGATTTAATATTCAACCCCGAACCGGGAGAGATGTATCCTGAAGGTTTCTGTACTTCCGTGGATATGTCCGTTCTTACTGAGGAGTTATGCGGACTTAGCCGCCCTGTACATTTTAAGGGAGTGTGTACGGTTGTAAATAAACTGCTTAATATCGTAAGCCCGGACAAAGCTTATTTTGGAGAGAAGGATGCACAGCAGCTTGCCGTTATAAAGAGGATGGTAATGGATTTAAGCATGGATGTTGAAATCGTGGGCTGCCCCATTATCAGAGAAAAAGACGGGCTTGCAAAAAGTTCTCGAAATATTTACCTGAACAGTGAAGAAAGAAGAGCGGCATTGTCACTAAGCAAATCAATCTTCGCCGGTAAAGATATGGTTAAAGAAGGATGCAGGGAAGTAGATGTTCTTTTAAAAAAAATGAAGGAAATTATTAATCAGGAGCCGTTAGCAAAAATAGATTACTTAAAAGCTGTAGACGCAATGACAATGCAGCAGGTTGACACCATAGACAGACCTGTTCTGATAGCAATGGCGGTTATTATAGGAAAGATCAGGCTAATTGACAATTTTTCTTTTACACCCGATTGAACAATCTGATTTTATATTTTATAAGAGGTGCTGGTATGAATATTACATTATTAAGTGGAAAAATCCATAGAGCTACAGTAACACAGGCTGAATTAAATTATGTGGGAAGTATTACGGTAGATATAGAACTTTTAGAAGCAGCGGGTATTATGGAGTATGAAAAAGTTTGCGTAGTCAATATTAATAACGGTAACAGGCTGGAAACATATACGATTGCAGGTGAGAAGGGTTCAGGGACGATTTGTCTCAATGGAGCAGCTGCAAGGTATGCACAGGTAGGCGATAAAGTTATTATTATGGCGTATGCACAGATGACCAGGGAAGAAGCTCAGAATCATGAACCCAATGTAGTTTTTGTTGATGATAATAATCACATTAAGTGTAAAACAAATTATGAAAAGCACGGTCAAATAGTAGACTAATGATGAGTGGATTATTTTATTTGCTTTCGGTCAATGTTAGCATTAAATCATTAATTTTAGAAACTCTATCCTCATTTGTAAGCATAACAAGATAATCACCTGATTGGATAAAGGTGTTTCCTTTTGGAATAATCTCCTGTTCACCGCGTTTTACGGCTATAAGAAGTGAATGGGAGGGCCATTTTACTGTTTTAATTTCTCTGCCATCCAACTGAGAACCCAGGCAAATTGGAAATTCCAGTATAGTTTTATGTTTATAATTCCAAGCAGGGGTTGTATCCTTCCAGCTTTTCAGAATTCTTGCCAACAAAGATTCATAAACCGGATGAGCACCGATAATATCTGCAATTATATAGGCAGTGATAGAAACTGCTGAAAGGGAGAGCAGATGATTAAATGAGCCGGTCATTTCTGTAATTAAAATAATGCCGGTAATCGGAGCTCTTACCACTGCGGTAAAATACCCGGCCATTGCCAGTATTATAAAATTATTTATAAAACCGGTATCTATGTTCAACAACTTAACGAGTCCTAACCCGTAAATATTCCCAACTAATGCTCCTATGGCCAACATAGGTAGGAATATCCCACCTGGAGCACCTGACCCAAAGCTGGTTATTGTAAACAAAAACTTTACAAGCAGCAAGACCAGCAAAAGTGCCAAAGGTGTATTATTTTTAATAAGAGAAACTATAAGTTCATGTCCTCCTCCTAATACCTGGGGAAGAAGAAATCCCAAAGCAACTGATATAATCAGCGGAATAATTACACGGTAGTGTTTGGGTATAAGGCTAATCTTATTGTAAAAGTCCTGGGCTTTTAGCAGGGCCTTGTTAAATACAGCTCCAAATACCCCGACTATAATGCCTAGCACAATTATATAAAGGTAGTATTTAAGAGGAACAGGTGTCAGATTTTTAAAGTCCAAAACCGGTTTAAGTCCAAAAAATCCGCTGGAAATGTAGTCTGCTGAAAGTGCTGCAGCCAGAGAAGAAAGCAGCACCAATGGTGAAAAGTTCTTGTGGACTTCTTCGAGAGCAAACATAACACCTGCAAGAGGAGCATTAAATGCAGCAGCAAGTCCTGCACTGGCTCCGCTTGTTATGAGGTATTTTTCTTCAACTTTTATTCTTTTAAAAACTTTTGCAAAGCCTTGACCTATTGCGGCTCCCAATTGAACAGACGGACCTTCACGACCAAGAGAAAGTCCCGAACCAATTGAGAGGACACCTCCTAGAAATTTTCCAATGATAACTTTCCACCATACCATTTTAAACTTTCCCTGAAGGACACCTTCAACTTGGGGGATACCGCTACCACTTATCATAGGTTCATATTTTAGCAATCGCCCGACAATATATCCTATTAAGACTAGTAAACTAACCCATATTGGGATTAAAAAATACCTGGTTGATAAAAAATTATAAATTTCAGACAGTATACACACGGCCTTTTCTAAAGAATATCTATAAAGAACTACCAATAAGCCTGCTACCAAACCAATCGCAATTCCCTCAAATACAAGCTTTAATCTAAATCCGTGCCAGTGAAATAAAGTATCGGATGTGTTATTTTTATTTGTATAATTTGTTTTCATTTTAAACCCCCAAACATATATCATAAAAAAATAACATATGTTTTGTCAACATTTAAGTAGGGGGGGAATAGGAGAAAATCCTATTCAAATTCCGAATAACCCATTGCATTATAATCTGGCGTGGAAATTGTAACTTTTACTTTAAGATTATGATCCTTTTGAAATTGAAAGAGAGCTTCTTTCAAATCATCCTCGTATATACCTGATTCATATCCACTAAAATATCCCAGTTGATTTAGTCTTTCCTGAACGGCTAAAACATCTGCTCCCCTGTCACCGGGTTTAAGATTTCTGAACCCTGTTCCAAAAGGCCCGAATGGACCGTTGCGTATAACAACAGCTGTTCCTAAGGGAACTATACCGTATAGCTCTTTTATGTCCCTATTATACATACGTATGCAACCATGACTTGCTGACCTTCCGATAGAAGCTTCGTTTTTGGTACCATGAATTCCATAATTACCCCACCTGACATTGAGACCCAGCCACCTTCCACCGAAGCCTTTCCCCCATTGGCTTTTCTCAACTATTTTCCACTCTCCTATTGGGGAAGGCCATCCGGGTTTTCCCGATGCAATTGGGTATTTCTTTATACATTTTTCATTTTCAAATAAATAAAGTGTTTTTTCATCTATATGTACCAATATCAGAAATTGTTGTTGGTTATTAGCTGCATGCCTTGTAAAACTTCCTTTGATAACATAAGCATTAACTGCAAAAAACAGAGCAATAGTCATAATAAAAATTGAAAAGATACAGAATAATCTGTTCCTATTTATTAAGATAAACATGCTAAACCTCCCTCTATAGAAATATATGCGGGATTGCCTAATGTAAGAATGAGTGTCTCAAATATAAGTAATAAACACCACTGCATACACATTAGTACAAATGCACATAATATTGAAATACAAAATTATGAATGAGTGGTTGATTATGGAGAAAATAAGCAGGAACCAACTATTTTGTCTTATAATGATGGGGCAGATAGGTAGTACCAACTTATGGGCATTAGGTATCGAAGCTAAAAGAGATGCCTGGATTGTGGACATTATATCTACAATTGCCGGAATGGGCTTGGTCTGGTTGTATACATTGATATACAGCAAATATCCTGA
>JAEZIU010000153.1 GCA_023436485.1 Bacillota bacterium
AATGATAAAATTACTGTTGGCGGCTTCAGTGTTGCTATTACATCAATGGCCTTATTGCAATCACAACTCAGCAATATTATCGGCATAGTAAATATAGCGGTAAAAAATTCTGTTTTGGCAGCCGATTATTATCTTTTCATGGAAAAAAGCTTTCCTGAAAGAGGAAACAAAATAGACAATGCTGATTCTAACTACAAAATTCAGTTGGACAATGTTTCGTTCAGATATCCTAATTCAACAAACAAGGTTCTTAAAAACATTAATCTCACATTAGGAAAAAATGAAAAGATTGCCATAGTGGGGGCTAATGGTGCAGGAAAAACAACTTTATCAAAAGTAATAATGGCACTTTTGATGCCTACTACAGGCAGAATCTACTATAACGGTAAAAATATAAATCTTGATAATTGCGATGAACTTTATAAGAACACTACAGCTGTTTTTCAGAATTTTGGAAGGTATAATCTGAGCATATATGATAATGTGGTAATAAGTGATGAACAGAACAGGTTGGATGTGAAGCAGTTTAGTGAGGCAATGAAAATCAGTGGTTTTCCTATAGACAAGTACTCACAGGATACACTGTTGGGCAGAGAATTTGCCGGAATGGAACTGTCGGGTGGAGAATGGCAAAGGCTGGCCATAGCCCGTGCATATTTCAGAAAGTACGACATCGTTATTTTTGATGAACCCACAGCTGCTATAGACCCTATTATGGAAAAAGAAATACTTGATAAATTTTTACTTCTGGCGGAGGGTAAAACGGTTGTGTTGATTACTCACAGGCTGGGATCTGCACGTTTAGCAGATAGGATTCTGGTAATGTCTGAAGGCAGTATTATTGAAGAAGGTTCCCACGAACATCTGATGGAAGTGGATGGAACATATGCAAGTATGTTTATGGAACAGGCAAAGTGGTATAAAAGATAATTTTTAAAATTTAAAATCGGACACGCATTATTTCTTATAATGAAGCATAGAATGGAAAGGTACACTATTTTTGAGGTATTAATTACTTCATTATCATAGGGGGTGCCTTGCTTGATAAATATACTATTTTCAGCAATCTTTGATGTATTGAGCAACTTTTTTGTAATGATTGGCTACGTATCCAATGTAAATTCCTTCCCCCAGCCATTAAAGCCGGAGGAAGAACTGTACTACGTTGAGGCATACAAAAATGGTAGTGAGGAAGCAAGAAATATTCTTATCGAAAGAAACTTGAGACTTGTTGCACACATTGTAAAAAAATACGGTTCGTGCGGCAGTGACAGTGATGACCTTATCTCTATAGGTACTATCGGCTTAATTAAGGCAATCTCTACATTCAACATGGATAAAGGAACTCGTCTTGCAACCTATGCTGCCAGGTGCATAGAAAATGCTATTCTTACACTACGGAAACATTTTAAATATGTTAAATATAATATTCTGTCTTATCGGGGTTTTTCATATTAAATTCAGAGAATACCCTGTCACGGATTACCAAAAAATCATGACTTGTTCGGTCACGTTTTCTTGCCAATGGAACACTGATTATTGATTTTATTCTACCGGGATTAGGTGTCATAATAACAATCCTGTCTGCAAGGAAAACAGCTTCTTCGATATCATGAGTAACGAAAATAATAGTTTTTTTCTGTTGCTCCCATATATTTGAGATTTCATCCTGCATTTTAAGCCTTGTTAAAGCATCCAAGGCACCAAAGGGTTCATCCATAAAAATAATTTCAGGATCAACAGCCAGAGCACGGGCTATTGCAACACGTTGCTGCATACCGCCTGATAACTGTGAAGGGTGACTTTTGCTGAATTTCGAAAGCCCTACTAAATCAATGTATTTACTGGCTATATCATGTCTTTCCTTTTTTGAGAGTTCCTTACTTTCTAAACCCAACTCAACATTTTTTTGCACTGTCCGCCAAGGCAGAAGGCCATAGTTCTGAAAAATGGTTACATTACTGATGCAAGGCTCCAAGACCTGTTTACCGTCTATCTGTATACTTCCGCTGTTAACTTTTTCAAAGCCTGCCACGGAGTTTAGAAGTGTAGTCTTACCGCAACCACTTGGGCCAAGCAGGCATAAAAACTCACCTTTCTCAATTTGTAAAGATACGTGGTCCAAGGCTTTGAAAGTTGAATTATTCTGTAAATATTCCTTTGAAACATCCTTAATATCAATGAACATTGTTACCTCCAATAACTCCCCATCTTTTTAAGAGTTGTTTCTCCGCAAGACCAATCAAACTGTCCAAGATTAGACCTATAAGCCCTATAGATAATATTCCTGCCAGTAATAAATCTGCCCTTAGATTATTCCTTGCATCAATAATCATAAAGCCTAATCCTGTCTGAGCTCCAACCATTTCACCGGCTACCAGAAACACCCACGCTGTACCCAAGGCTATGTGAAGTCCCGAAGCAATGACAGGAAAAGCGGAAGGCAGAATTATTTTTGTCAATAGATGAGGTTGCTTTATACCAAAGTTCTTTGCGACCTTTATGTAGGTTGAGTCAACTTTTCCTACAGCGTTTACGGTAGTTAAAAGAATCGGGAAGAATGCTGCAATGAAAATTATGACAATGGCAGGAAGGTCGCCAATTCCAAACAACAGTACAATAAATGGAAACCATGCTATGGGTGAAATAGGCCTTATCAATTGTACTACAGGATTTACAAAGCTCCATGCATTTCTGAACCAGCCCAGAACAAGACCCAGAGTAATACCCGTAAGGGCAGCCAGAAGATATCCTACAAAAAATCTGTACATACTGGCTTTAACACCCGTAAAAAGTATTCCTCCTGAAATAAGCTCCCAAAACCCCTTTCCAACATCCAAGGGTGAGGGCAGAAGAGCTTGATTCCAATGTCCCAACCATACGGCTCCCTGCCATAAAATTAATAATATTGAGAATGATACCAGAATATGAATCAGTTTCTTCATGAATTATTCTCCATTCTATTTGCCGGAAAGGCTGGAATCAACAAAATCATCATAAGCAGGAGGATTTGAAGATATCCCGAATTCCTTGATTTTAGAAGTAAGACTGTCATATGCTTCTCTGGTAATCTCAAGGTCATTATATGAAATCCATTTCATGGATAAATCCAGAACCTTGTCGTCAAGATTAAGATATTTCTTTGCAATAACATCTGCCTCATCCTTGTGAGAACCGATGTATTCCCCTGCTTCTCTGTAGCCGGAAACCACTTCTTTTGCCACATCCTTGTTACTGCTAATAAATTTGTCAGACAATACAAGAGAGCAGCATATGGAATCCTTCCATAGTTCATTGGATTCAAAAAGTACTTTTCCAGTGCTTAAGGCCACGGACTTTGCACCAAATGGCTCGGCAACACTATATCCGGCTATTTGACCTTGAGCAAGAGCCGCCGGCATTTCCGGCGGAGGAAGCTCAACTATGTTTACATCCTTGTTGGAAAGTCCCGCATTTTTGAGCATCTGTCCCAAAAGGATGTTATGAGAGGATTGTCTGTGGGGGATGGCAAATTTCTTTCCCTTTAAATCGGACGCGCTATTAATACTATTTGATACAACAACAACATTACCATCCTTATGTCCAAGTGCTACCGCCTTAACGCCGATACCCTGTTCCTTTGCCTTCATGGCAAGCTCAATAAGTACTGAAGCACCGTCAACATGGCCTGTGTTTAAGGCATCCATCAATTCCGGCCATGATCCGTACTTGACCAGTTCAATTTTATATTTTTGGCCGGACTTATCCTGTAATTCATTCTCCACAAACACAGGCAGAGCATGTGTTAACGGAAGGTAAGCGATTTTTACGGTTTTTGCGCTAGATAAACTTGATTCTTTTACATCTGCAGATTTTCCACAGGCTGCAATACCTGTAATTAGTCCAATAGCCAAAGCTGCTGCGATAAACTTTTTTAAATTCATAGTCATCCTCCATAAAATCATTTTAATCCCATCCAAGAGCTTTTCTCTGCTCCTTGAGGTTATTGACAATCTCATGTGCCAATTCAGTATGATTAACATTGACAATCATTCTTGAACCCAGAATATCCTTGGTTCCATTATTCATAAATTCCGTAACATTATCCGAACCTTGGGTGGGTGCATATACACAGTGGTATGAATCAATACCCAGCAATCTGAAGCTAAGAGCCGCACATATACCTTTTTCATTGGACCATTCCGGACTGGCAAAAGCATAAGGCATATCCTTAATAAAAATATCCGAAGCCTCAGCCACAGACTTAAAAAGTGCGGATGCTCTTGCATTATCCAAACATTCTCCCATGTGCCACACAGGAGGAAGATCCTTCAGAAATCCTTTTAAATTATCACCTGTACGCTCTAAAGCAGTAGTAGAGCAGTATCCAAGTTTCATCAACGGAAAGGAGGCACACCCGTTAGTCAGAATCAGAACATTATTCTCTAAAAGAATGTCTGTAAGCTCAACAATAGCTTTTTCATAAACAATACGTGGATTGTTACATCCAACGAGGTTAACAATACCGAGAATTTCTCCACTTTTCAGTGCCTCTGCAATAGGCTTTACGCTTCCAAAATGCTTGTTAATATATTCAACTGAAAATCCCACTTCTGCTTCAATTTCATAGGGAGGAATATAAACGGGAACCTGTCTTCTTTGAGTAAAACTCTCAATAGCCCTGTTGAGTATCTTAGTTGCAAGCTCCGTGGTCTGATCCATATTAGAATGGTGATGATCAAAGCCGTAATGTTCGGCTCCGGGCAGTCTGGCAGAGTCATTTGTGGTAACAACGGTTGTTTTAAAACAACTTGCAACTTCCATAATGGAAGGGAAAACATCCTGAACATCAGCCACCCATAAATCCAAAGCACCTGTTCCCAGAACAAGTTCAGCTCCGATAGCGTTAGAAAGGGGGATAACTCCGCCGTATCTGTACATAGCAGAAAGCCCTGAGCAGCAAATACCGTAAAACTTTATACCCAAAGCTCCGTTTTGCCTTGCCAACTCCTGAAATTCCTCTGAGTTACCAAGCTTCACAATTTCACTTACCAAAACAGGAGAGTGACCATGAATTGCTATATTAACATAACCTTTTTCCAAAGCACCTATATTAACCTTAGAAGTACTTCTTACAGGAAGTCCGAACAAACTGTCCATAGCAATAGATGAACCCAGAACACAGGACCATGCAAAGGCTACTCCTGTACGGAGCATTTGTTTCATAATATTTTTCCAGTCACTGTCATTGCCTGTACCTGTTCTGTTAAGACTCTCAAAAACTTCGTGGTAAGGACTGATAGGAAGAATATCAAGATCACTCCATACATTAATTCGTTCTTTTGAAGCAAATGCATTAAGGGTACGGTGAGGGCCGGGAATGGTTCTGGATAAATCCTCCAACAAAATATCAGATATTAATCCTGCAAGTTCCTTGATGCTTTTATTTTCAGTGTCAAGACCGAAAGCCTTGGCTGTGGCTAATACTTTGCTTTCTCCCTCAATAGGAATATTGACTCTGCCTTCAGAGGCATACTTCAAAGCCAGCATACTTTCACGTCCGCGTGCACCATGTTCTGCGGCACCAGCCGCAACGCTCCTGAGAATATTTCTTGCAACAATTACATCAGCATCAGCTCCACAAACACCTTTTGGACTCTTTTTTGTAATTTTACAGGGCCCCATGTTACAAATACGGCAGCATACTCCTGCAAGACCAAAGCTACACTGTGGCTTCTGAGCATCAAATCTGTCAAAAACAGTCTCGCACCCTTTTTCTTCCATATGTATAAGCATGGCTTTTACTGCGGGGTCGGGTGTCTGTTCCAGAACATCCTTCTTTGATGCGAAACTTTTTCTGTATTCAGCTACGGCAGTAGCATAATCGTTGCAGCCGGAATGGTTATGATGATGGTTTTCTGTATGATCAAATTTTGTGTGATGATATCTAAAATTCATTCTAGCACCCCTTTAAATAATACCTACAATTCCAATAAATATAGTATGAATTCATTATAATAAGCAAATAGTAAAAAGTCAATGATTATTTTATATAATTCATATATAAATACTATGTAATTATAAATAATTTCGTGAAGCACATTTGTACGAGTACTAAGGTCATATACATAAACAGCGAATAAATCAGGGATTAAAAAGAATGGGTAAGCAAAAAGAGGACTATGAAATTGTTTTTTTTACTCCAGAAAATGATGACATGAAAATGCAGATAAGAAATGAAATGGGAATAGCTTATGCAGAATTTATCATAGAGCATTTGACTAAGCTGGATATTTCTTATAAACAAATGACTTCGATATTTAGAAAAATAATAAAAAAAATCAGGTGATTTTATTTATGAGGGCAGCTATATATTCCAGAAAAAGCAGGTTTACCGGCAGGGGCGAAAGTATAGAAAATCAGATTCAAATGTGCAAAGAGTATGGCAAAAACAACATTGGACTGTCAGAAACCGATTTTGTAATTTTCGAAGATGAGGGTTTTTCAGGAGGAAATACAAACAGGCCGGAATTTAAGCATATGATGAGGGAGGCACGAAACAAGAAAATCGATATAGTGATTTGCTACAGACTGGATCGTATAAGCAGGAATGTATCGGATTTTTCACAGTTGATAAATGAACTTGAAAAATACAACGTCAGTTTTATTTCAGTTAAGGAGCAGTTTGATACAACAAAACCTATGGGAAGGGCCATGATGTATATAGCATCGGTATTCTCCCAGTTGGAAAGAGAAACTATTGCAGAAAGAATAAGAGATAACATGCTACAGCTGGCAAAAACAGGAAGGTGGCTCGGAGGCGTTACCCCAACTGGCTATAAATCTGAAATGACATTGAAAAAAGACTCATCCTTAAAGCAGACCAGAATGTTCTGTCTAAAAATAAAACCAGAAGAAGCGGAACTTGTAAAACAAATTTACTATAAATTTACTACTCTGAAATCAATAACAAAGGTTGAAAAAAGTTTACTTCAAAATAGGCTGACAACAAAAAACGGGGTGGATTTTTCAAGGTTCTCGGTTAGATTTATACTTACAAATCCCGTGTATGCAATTGCAGATGAAAAGCTGTATGATTATTTATCTGTACAAGGTTACGAGATATATTCGGATATAGGGGAATTCAATGGTGTCAATGGCTTGATGGCATATAACAAAACGAAGCAGGGAAAGAACACGGATGATAGATACAGAGACCCTAAAGAATGGATAATAGCTGTGGGAATGCATCCGGGACTGATATCCTCCGATAAATGGATAGAAGTTCAGAACTTATTGCAACGTAATAAAACCAAAGCCTACAGGAATGTTAAAAATACCAATGCACTTCTGTCGGGTATTCTGAAATGCGAAAACTGCGGCAGCTTTATGAGACCCAAGACAATGACAAGACTGAACTCAAAAGGAGAAAAGATTTACTATTATATTTGCGAATTAAAGGAAAAAAGTAATAAAACACGTTGTGATACACCAAATATAAACGGTAATATACTGGACGCATTAATACTGGACAAATTGAGCAGTATGATGAAAAAATACACTCCGGCAGTCAATCCCAACATATTGATAAACCGGCTTGGTATGAAGATGGAGCAGAATTCTGAAATAAAGCTTATTAAAACCAAACTGACAGCAGCGGAAACCGAAATCAATAATCTTGTGAAGCTTGTGTCAAAAGAGGCAGATGAAAAGGTACAATCGATGATATTAAAACGAATGAAAAGTATTTCACAGGATATAAACATATACAACAGCGAAATCAAAAAGTCGGAAGATAGTACAAATACAAATTCCTTGGAATCGCCTGATGAGAACCATCTCGTACAACTGCTCTCAGATCCGGGCTACTGCATTGTTAATATAATGAATATAAACCAAAAGAGGTCTATTGTAAAAAGTGCTGTGGACGTTATAACATGGGATGGCAGGCAGATAAAAATCCGGTTGAAAGGAAGCAGCAAAATGTTGCCGGAGTGTAAGGATTGCAAATGAAATTCTAATGCAAATCAGAGCGTCAAAGAAAATTCAGAATGAGGTTTCTTTGCAAGACCCTATTGGTGTTGATAAAGAGGGGAATGAAATAACATATTCATGTTGTCTATTTATAAAACAATAACCTTTTTGAGTATGCATTCCGGTATTGTGTAGGCGTAAGTCCTACTGCCTTCTTGAACACCTTCATGAAACTATGGTTGTCATTAAATCCCAGACTGTAAGCTATGTCACTTATATTATCGTTTGTTTCGCACAACAAATATTTAGCAAGGTCGATTTTTTCCTGAATTATATACTGCTTAAGGGAGAAGCCTGAAATATCTTTGAAAAATTCAGATAGGTACCTCCTGTTATATCCAAAATGTGCTGCTATTTCTGATACCCTTATATCAGTATTTCTATGCCATTTTATATAATCTTGTATGTCATTAAATAGTTGTTTTTTCTTCATGTCCGAATTTTGAGGAGCACTACTTTCTATGAATTGGCAACACAATTCACATAAAACGGCTGTACTCAGATAATTGTTCTGAAGCTTGTTGTGGTAGCTTCTGACACTGTCCTGAAGGTGCTTCATAAGAACTATAATCTTCTCAAGGTTTGTTGTTTTGCCATATTGGGGAATATATATTTTTTCATCCGACAGATCCTTCGGAATTTGATCAAAAGATATTGTACGAATTGGATTTTCATATGAAAAGTGCAACCAATAAAAAGCACAGCTACTGCTTTTATAGCCGGATTGTTTTGAAGACGGCGAAAAGAGCAGAAATTCACCCTTACCAATATCAAAGAACTGATTGTCCAACTGTAAATAAGCCCTACCTTCCGTTACAATAATGAGTTCAAAATTCTGCATGTACCTTGAAAAGTGCATCCACTCATCAGATGGAGCTTGAAACTTGCCTGTTAAATCGTATTTTAATGGGGTCTCAAGTGAAAATTCATAACATGTCATATGACTTTTTACCACCTATTCTGCAAAAAATCCATTTAATTTATATATATTAATTGGTACACTGAAATTAAAGTACAATTAAACTATTAAAGGGGCGTTTACTACGATTAAATCATTTTCTATGTCACGGGTGAAGCTTATTGATCCTTATTTGGTAAATGCATTTAAAAAGGAAATACAGTATCTGGAATCCTTCGACTGCGACAAATTGTTATCATGTTTTTATGAAACAAAAGGTCTTGCACCTAAAACGGAAAACTACCACGGATGGGAGGATACCGAAATCAGGGGCCACACCATGGGGCACTATCTGACGGCTTTGGCACAAGCTTATTCTGCTACTAATGATAGCAAAATTTACGAACGGCTGCAATATTTGCTGAAGGAGCTTTCTTTGTGCCAATTCGAAAGCGGTTACCTTTCTGCATTTCCGGAGGAGTTTTTTGACAGGGTTGAAAACAGAAAACCTGTGTGGGTGCCGTGGTATACAATGCATAAAATAATTGCCGGGTTAATATCTGTTTATAAACTCACTAAAATAGAAACTGCATTAAATATCGTTTCCGGGCTTGGAGACTGGGTATTTAGCAGAACTGACAAATGGACACCTGAAATACATGCAAACGTTTTGGCTGTAGAATATGGCGGTATGAACGATTGTTTGTATGAGCTTTATAAGATAACCGGCAATGAAAAACACAGTGTTGCTGCCCATATGTTTGATGAAATAGAGCTTTTCAAGAAAATTCATGACGGAAAAGATATACTTAATAACAGGCATGCCAATACTACAATACCAAAATTCCTCGGGGCTTTGAACCGATTTCTTGCTATTGGAGAAGAGGAGCAGTTTTACCTTGATGCATGCAAAGAATTTTGGAATATTGTAACAAATAACCATAGCTATGTTACAGGTGGCAACAGTGAATGGGAACATTTCGGCGAACCCAATATCCTGGATGCAGAGCGTACTTCAACCAATTGTGAAACCTGCAATACATACAATATGCTTAAAATGACAAGAGAACTGTTTAAAATTACCGGCGAAAAAAAATATGCAGATTTTTATGAAAATACTTTTACCAATGCAATATTATCCTCACAAAACCCGGATACAGGAATGACAATGTACTTTCAACCCATGGCAACAGGTTACTTCAAGGTTTATAGCAAACCTTTCGACCATTTTTGGTGCTGTACGGGGACGGGTATGGAGAATTTCACGAAATTGAATAACAGCATATATTTCCATGAGGAAGACAGGTTATACGTTAATATGTATTACTCCACGCTGTTAAATTGGAAGGAAAAGGGTGTAAGGATTACTCAAAATACTGATATACCCGGTACTGACAGAGCAAGTTTTATAATCAAAGCAGAAACTGAAGCAGAGTTTACATTATGTTTACGTATTCCGACTTGGGCAAAGGATGTAAAAATCAATGTGAATAAAAATTCCAGCTTGTTCAGAGAAGAAAAAGGTTATGCCCTTATCCACCGTACTTGGAAAGATAATGATACTGTTGAAATTAATTTTAATATTGTACCGGAACTGGCAACTTTACCCGATAATCCAAATGCAGTTGCATTTACTTACGGCCCTGTAGTACTAAGTGCAGGCCTTGGAACAGATAAAATGGAAGAGTCAACTACCGGTATCATGGTAAGAATACCAAGCAAGCATGTGGAAATAAAAGATTATTTAGTTATTATGAATCAAAGCATTGATACATGGAAAAAGGATATTGCATTAAATCTGGAAAAAGCTGAGGACAAATTGGAATTCAGGTTAAAAGGTACAGATGAAGATGAAAGGCTGGTATTTACCCCTCATTACAAACAGCATAGCCAAAGATACGGGATATACTGGGTTCTTGTGGAGAATGGCTCAGATGATCTGAACAAGTACATTGAACAGAAGAAACAAGTTGAACGAACAAAGGCGGCAGAGATTGACAGCATACAGATTGGCAATGACCAATATGAACTGTCCCATGATATTGAGGGTCAATATACCGAGTCGGGTGATAGGGATGGATTCCATTATAGATTTGCAAAAGAGAATGGCTGGTTCAGCTACAATTTGAAGATAAGAAATGATGAGGATTCTTTTCTGCAAATAAATTATATGCCGGCAGACTGCAAAGAGAGTTTCGATATATTGATTAATGATACCCTGCTTTCACGGGAAGTTATTGGAGAAACTCTTTGGAATAAAACAATTTCTAAGGTATACCATATTCCAAAGGAATTGGTTGGGGAAAGAGATTTTGTTACTGTTAAGTTTATGGCTTCAGCACATGAGGCAACTGCAAGGGTAGTTAATATTATCCGTACAATGAAAGCAGTGTAAGTAAGGGAAGAGTGTAAATTGTATCAATGCAAGCTTGAAATCAATCATTGATACAATTTATACTGGGCATTGTATCTTAGGGTGCAATGCAATTTTAAAATCATCAGCTTTTGCATCATGTGATTTGTCATATACAACTTTATCCAGTACTAATTTTATAAGTAGATTTTTATCTGAAGGAGAATCTATTTTTTTATAAGCATCCAAAACACTTCTTAACTTAATGATATAATCCTGATTAGTGGTAGATGCCAGATCAATTTCTTTTAATTGTTTTTTTGATTCTAATATAGCACTATTTAATTGGTCGATTTTTCCTAAGATATAGTTTGCCCTTTCCGTAAAGGTGTCTGTATCATATACACCTTGTTCAAGTAAATCAAAGGTTTTTACTTTTTGTTGTTCCAGTGTTTTTAATTCATTTTCCAACGAAATTATATTTTTTTTAATTAACAAGGATTTTGTTGCATCTCTCTTATGAGATATTTTTTTTACACTAAGCAGCATATTAGAATAATAGTTTTCAAGTTTATCAATCAATAATGCTTCTACAGATATAAACTTGTTGCTTTTCTGTCCACAATTTTTAGGACACATAATTCGAGGGTCTTTGTTGACTACAGGGCGTTGAATCATTTTACTACCGCAAATGCCGCAAATAACAATACCGGCAAGGGGATTTGTAATACCGTTTTGAATCTGATATGGTACATGATATTTCTGAGCCAGGATTTCCTGAGCCTTTTGATATATGGATTCTTCTATTATTGCTTCATGTTTTCCATCGCATACAATCCATTCGTCAACAGGTCTGGTATATGTATCTCTCTTTTTTCCTGATTCTTTTGACTTGCGGATGCATTTTTTTTTCCAGACAACTTTCCCTATGTAAATCGGATTTTTAAAAAAATTAGTTATGGTAGATTTTTCCCATTTGACACCTGTATATGATTTTATACCTAGTTGGTTAAGCTCATTTGCGATTTTACTGCAGCCCATGTTTTCATTTACGTACCAGTTAAATATCATTTTAACAACCGCTGCTTGTTCTGCATTTGGTGTTAATGTTCTGGTATTTTTATCGATTCTCAAAATATCATATCCATATGGTGGTCTTGTTGCAATATAATTTCCTTCTTCAACCGAATTAATCCTGCCACGCTGCATTCGCCTGTTAATCATTTTGTATTCTTTACGACTCATAAAGGCTTCAAATT
>JAEZIU010000198.1 GCA_023436485.1 Bacillota bacterium
TTTTTATGTCTTGCACGGGTTCTAACCGCACCTTTAACTCTTGCCATAAACCTTCGTCCTCCTTCTTATTTATATGGAATAAGTTTTTTGATAGTAGCTTCTTGTGCAGCTGAAACGTATGCACCTAGTCTATGATGCTTTTTAGCCTTTCTTGACTTAGATACAAGTCTATGGTTTCTCCAAGCCTGGCCTCTTTTGATCTTACCTGTAGCTGTAACTCTAAATCTCTTTTTAGATGAACTATGTGTCTTTAACTTTGGCATATCTTTCTCCTCCTATCCTACTGCTTTGGATTAAGTATCATTATCATACTTTTGCCTTCAAGTTTTGGTCTTTTCTCAACTATTCCAACATCTTTTACTGCTTCTTCAAACTTGCCTAGAATTTCGTTGCCTATTGAGGTGTAATGCATTTCCCTCCCCCTAAATTTAACGGAAACCTTGACCTTATCTCCATCCTTTAAGAACTTATATGCATTCTTAACTTTGAATTCAAAATCATGGTCTTCAATCGAAGGGGAAACTCTAACTTCTTTTATGCTTATGATCTTCTGATTCTTTCTTGCTTCCTTCTCTTTCTTGGCAAGTTCAAACATATATTTACCGTAGTCCATAATTTTACAGACAGGCGGCACTCCCTGTGGAGCTATTTTTACCAAGTCAAGGTTTTGGGAACTGGCAAGTTTTTGGGCTTCCTTAATTGCTACTATACCTATCATGGTACCATCAGCATCGATAAGTCTGACTTCTTTATCCCTTATATCCTCATTGATCATCAATTCATTTTTGCTAATAACTGACACCTCCGTATTTAATAGGCAAGAAGATTCTCTTCAAGTCCATATAATATTTAAACAATAAAAAAAGTGGATAGAAGCAAGTATCCACTAATTGTCTCAAATCTCAGCTATTACATATAAATATGTTCAAAACCGATATTTACCCGGCAAATCATTTGTCCGCTCAGGTGAGAAGTGGAAAAACTTCTTCTTGTTTTGCATAAATATGATAACAAAATATTCTCACTCTGTCAACATTTTTATACATCCTTATTTCCCCTATTATTTTATTCTTTCATATATCAGCCATTTATATTCATATGGGTTTTTTTCATCCTTGGTGCCATTCTCAGATGATACCTGTTTCCATTGGTTATAGTCGATTTCCGGAAAAAAAGCATCCGCCTCAAACTCTTTTTCTATTAGAGTTAAATACAACCTGTCGGCTATAGGAAGAAATTCTTTGTATATTTCTGCTCCCCCTATTATAAAGACTTCCTCTTCTCCTATGCACTCCATGGCTTTTTCTATTGAATTGACCACACTACATCCCTCAGGCTTATACCCTGTGTCTCGTGTAATTACTATGTTTTTCCGGCCTGCCAAGGGCTTTCCCAGTGACTCAAAGGTTTTTCGTCCCATTATGACCGTTTTTCCCATAGTAACTTTTTTGAAGTATGCAAAATCAGCGGGAATGTGCCAGGGCATTCTGTTTTTGCAGCCAAGGGCGTTGTTCCGGCCCATAGCCCATATCATTGAAATCATACAGCCACCGCCCCTTTGATATGTGGATGAGGATCATAATCCGTTAATGTAAAGTCACTGTATTTAAAATCAAATAAATCCTTTACGTCCGGGTTAATATTCATTTTTGGCAGCGGCCTTGGATCACGGCTCAATTGCAGATTTACCTGTTCAACGTGGTTAAGATAAATGTGTGCATCCCCCAGCGTATGGACAAACTCACCTGCTTTTAGTCCGCAGCTTTGAGCTACCATCATTGTAAACAATGCATATGACGCTATATTAAAGGGTACGCCTATAAATACATCAGCACTTCTCTGGTATAACATACAGGACAGTGTCCCGTTAACCACATAAAACTGATAAAAGCAGTGACATGGCGGCAGAGCCATTTTTTCTATTTCCCCTACATTCCAAGAGCTTACTATGAGTCTTCTGGAATCCGGATTATTTTTTATTTGTTCAATGACTTCCCTGAGTTGGTCAATGCTTCTTCCGTCCGGAGTACTCCAAGACCTCCACTGATGTCCGTAGACAGGGCCAAGGTTGCCGTTTTCGTCCGCCCACTCATCCCATATGGAAACTCCGTTTTCTTTTAAATACTTTATGTTTGTTTCTCCGCTTATAAACCAGAGCAGTTCATGTATTATTGATTTTAAATGAAGCTTTTTAGTTGTTAATACAGGAAAGCCTTTCTGGAGGTCAAACCTCATCTGATACCCGAAAGTGCTTATTGTTCCCGTTCCTGTTCTGTCCTCTTTTTTAATACCGTTATTAAATATGTGTTTACATAAATCAAGATACTGTTGCATGAATTATATCTCCATTTCCGGCATAGTATTTACGCATCATTGACAATGCTTTATCTATTATATAATGTATTGTACTTTTTGTCAGGCTGACAATCTGTATTTTTTTCTATATTCATAAAAACCTGTCATGAGTAACTCACTTCCCTTTGCCGCAAGCACAAACACAAGCATTATGGCAAAATACCTGTACCTGACCTGTATTTCAATCAAAGCATGAGCTGCAAAATAACATCCCAGAATTGAGGCTATCAATACGATGCCCGTACCAATTTTTTTTCGTGAAACCGACAAACATAACCCTGTGAACATAAGTATAAATGCAAGGATGTAATACATTTTTTCTATTTTCAGAATGTGGAGTTCATATTTTTTCAGGCTTCCCGAAGCCACAAGGTGGTTGTATTCCTTGTCATAGAATCCCCACTTCATGGTATCAAAGTAGCTCCACATAATCTTTTGTTTTATATGAATTAAGTTTAACATTTTCGTCGGGCTCATGGATATGCGTTGTTTTATTACTTTTTTTGATACTTCATTTCTCTGTTTAAAATCTTTTATATAAAATATTTCGTTCTGGTCAGTATAAGAAAATGTTCCCTTTGTTTCATAATTGAAACCCACAACAAATTTCCACAAAGGATAGTTATTGCTCAAGCCTTCCGGATTTATGACTGCCTTTTTTATTAACGTTGAAAAAGTAAAGCTCATAAGTAAGTATGCTGTGATCATAGCAACTGAAGCACCAATACGAACAAGCTTTTTTTCCCTAATGGATTGTGCAACTGCCCAAATTACAACGCCTCCGAGTATAACCACACCAAGGGGTCTGACAGCATTACCCAAAGAAAGGAATATTCCCGCCGCCAAACTTCTTATTGCAAAATTTATACGAGTTTCAAGGAGCAGGTATATGGAAAGCATAAACATACATGCTGCAAAATGCTGATTTGTAAGTACAGGAGTCAGAAAAAAAGGGGCGGGATATAAAAGATACAATAAAGAGACAAACCTTGCCGTATAGTCATTTGATATTTTTCTGGCTATAAGATAAATAAGAGAATTGGACCCTGCCATAAAAAAGCAATTTACAAGCTTTAAAGGTAGAAGTCCTGTACCGAACAATTTCATTATCATGGCATAGTAGATAACCGGCCCTGTTTGATATGAAAATGATTTAAAATAAAATCCATGCCCAAAGGATTTGTCTCCATTAGTTAGTTTTACAGCAGATTTATAAAATATGCCAAAATCCGATATAGGAAGGGTATCTGACGTGATAGCAATTAACCCTTTAGCCACTAACGCCAGCAGGAATATTAGCGTAAAAAACGCCAAAGGAGCTATATCTAGCTTGTAGGAAACCAGGTAAACAATCAGTACCACGGGAATTACAAACAGTGCGTATATGAATGCATTATTATATGCACTGTAAAAAAAGTTAAGATACAGTAAGTATGCTGTAAAAGCTGTCAGAAGAATTAGTATTGTCTTATTTAGAGCATCTCTGTTTCTCGAACTCATTTAACGTCGTTTTTCCTCTCAGACCCATCCTGAAATCCTAATAATTCTCCCACAATATATAAAGGACGGGCTTTTACCTCTTCGTATATCCTACCTACATATTCACCCATAATCCCTATAACTATAAGCATTACACCGTTAAAGAACAGGGACACCGCCATTGATGAAGCCCAGCCTGAGGCAATATCGTTTTTTACAAATCTCTGTACCAAAACAACAATCAAATATATAAAGCTTATTGCTGAAACAAGCATTCCGGCAAAAGTTGCAAGCTTCAACGGTTTATACGAAAATGAGAATATTCCGTCGCCTGCCAGCTTTAGCATCTTTTTAAGGGGATACTTCGTTTCTCCAGCAAACCTCTTTTCTCGTCTGTACTCCACGCTTGACTGCTTGAATCCTACCCAACTCACCAAGCCTCTTACATATCTTGAACGCTCCGGGAGACATTTCATTGCATCACACACTTTTCTGTCAATAAGCCGGAAATCCCCTACATCAACAGGTAATTTAACATCCGTCATGCTATCGAGGAATCGGTAGAACATTTTGGCAGTAAACTTTTTGAAAAAGGTTTCTCCCTCTCTTTGAAGTCTCTTACCATACACCACTTCATAACCCTGTTCCCATTGCTCAACCATTTGGAGAATAACTTCCGGCGGGTCTTGCAGGTCTGCATCTATTATTACTACGGCATCACCCTTTGCATAATCCATGCCTGCTGTAATAGCTATCTGGTGTCCGAAATTCCTTGCAAAATTTATAACCCGTACACATGAATTTGCCAAGGCAATTTCCCTGAGCTTTAAATATGTATTGTCTTTACTTCCGTCATTTATAAAAATGTACTCAACATCCATAGAATAGTTTTCAAACACTCCGGAAAGCCTTTTAAAGGTCTCATTTATTACTTCCTGTTCATTGTAAACCGGTACGACTATTGATAATAATTTCTTTGACATTTAGTATTTCTCCTCGCTTTCAACCGAGTATAATATAGCAGCTTTTTCCTATTTTTTCTTAAACAATTATAACACACTAGTAATTATTATCAATTTTGACGCTAAATATTAAAAAAAAGTTCATATTTATGTAATACCGTTTAATTTTACAAAAAAGCTTCTTTACGATTGTAACCCGTAAAGAAGCTTTTGGCCTTTCATAACTTGCTAAGATTGTTTTTTCGCTGAAAAATGCTGACATATATTATTTACCAGTATTGCAATCGCAAATATTATTCCGGCCTCCAGATATCCTCCAATGATATCACTCGCATAATGGTTTTGAAGATAAACACGGCTAAAGCCGATTAGTAGAGGCATTATTATACAGAAAATCGCAAGTGCAATTCTGCCTGCTTTTATTTTAATACGTTTATTAATTACAAGATAAAGCACCAGATAAAATATAAACGCCATTGCCGCATGACTGCTTGGAAAGGAGAATTTGTCCTCTTCCACATCCGGGTGAGGGCGTTGAAAAAAGTCCTTTAGCAAAGGATTTAAAAATGATACAACAAGTATTGCCCCGGCATACGAAATATATTTAGAATAACCTTCTTTGTTAGCAAAAACCACAATACCAAGAGCTGCTATCGCCAGTCCCAAATACAGGTTCACTTGTGGATCACCTATACTTCCCAGGAACTTTACAAATTGTTTTGTAGTATGTGATTTCAGACTTCTTAAAAAATCATAAATATTACTGTCAAAACCATCTATTGTACCGGATTTAATTAGCAGGATAAGACCCGCAAATGCAAAACCCAATAACAGAAGAAATATAGTGCTTACAAAAATCTTATTATTTTTGTTTTTTATATTTGATTCAGTCATAATATTGTTTATCAATGATTGAATCCCCTTTCATATTATAGTGTATTACCCCATGTATTCTCCGTTATAACTGACCATAACGGCATTTACAACACCATCAATATTAATTATATCATTAACAAATTTACTATATCCATCTTTTAACTGAACTTCTACCGTAAGCTCCATACCTGTTCTGGACACCGTCTTGCCTTTAATAGTTGACTTTGCCGATTCTGTTTCGATTAAATTCATTACGCCGTCTTCAACATCTGAGTTTTCACAATTTATTACTACAATATAAGGTGTAGTCCTGCTTTTCCTATTTACAAATACAGTCATCACAATACCCATTAGCAGACTTGTTACAACTGCAAGTGGGATCATTCCGGCACCAACGATTATTCCAGATGTAATTGCCCAAAATAAAAAGACAATATCAAAGGGATCCTTGAGTGCCGTCCTGAATCTCACTATGGAAAGTGTACCGAGCATACCGAGTGAAAGTACTACATTACTTGAAACTGCCAGTATAACTGCACATGTTATCATTGCCATACCTATCAGTGATAACCCGAAATTTGACGAGAACATGACCCCCGAAAAGGTCTTTTTATAAACCATAAAAATAAAAAATCCTATTATGAATGAAACGATGATTCCTAAAAACATATCAAAACCGCTTACTGCTGTTGCATTCTTAATAAAACTTGAATCTAAAATACTGTCCACTTTATTTTACCCCCTAGAAGTGTTTATCCGAATTTTCTGCAGGCTACATATTTTGAAAAGGATGATATAAGCCTGTCCTGAACCATGACTATATCTGAAATCATGGTAGGTTTGTAGTTATCATATTTGACCTCTAAAATTATTGTCTGACCCTCTGCCAGAATTGTAGGAACATCAGGATCAAGCATATCCACACTATTTATACTTGTCCTTACATTCCTGTCCAATGTAATTCTCACATTACCGGCGGAGTATATAAAGGGTTCACGGATATAATCCACAATCACTTTAGGTCTTAGTTGTTCTGTTTTCATTTTTGCATACAACTCGGAAACAAGTTGCCTGTCAGAATCAAGCATCCATTCTGTGTCACCATCGATTATCCGCCTTACTTCATCTTTTTTGATGGTTTCCGATACCTTGTTGCACATTCCGTTTATTTTGCTTTTCTTCTCAAGTTTTATAAAGTCGTAATTGTCATTGTAGCAACGAATTCTGAATTTCTCACGTATACTGACGCCGCTGATTTTTTCATATAATGCCTTGTTGTATATGTTGTCAAAATACAGACTTCTTATTTTGTATTCACCTGTTTCATCAACGTGATTATCATGCGGTATTACTGCTCTTAATCGTGATCGAATGGTAAGATAGTCTGAATAATTAAGAAATATCTTGTATTCATGGCGTAATTTCAAAACTTCCCCTCCTTACCCTTCTTTTTTTATACTTTACACGTGAATACTTGCTTAGTAATATAGTAAATATGATTATTGCAATTAATGACATAATTAATAAAACTTTTGATAATCCGGTATTTATTTCAATATTATCTGATGCCTTGACGCTTTTTGATACCTCAAAAGCGATTGGCCCCAATACCCCGAAGATTTTTTTAAGGTATATAATATCCTCTGATGATTCAAATTTGGTCAGGTCAATTTTATCGTCAGTTTTATATTCTTCGGGAAGGTAATTCATAAGAATTTTTAATACCCCATCAATATCCTTGTTAGAAATTCCCAATACTGAGTACATTGTAATTGTTTTGGTCATATCCAACCCCTGTGTGTCAACCAGAGTTTCAGGATGCTCTTTTTGTTCGTTTATTGTTGAGGGTACAGCATTGGTTAACTGTCCCTGAACACTTTTTGATCTGAGCTTGCAGAATTTATTTAGTTCTTTAACCCCCTCCATAAATTGATTATAGGTAAAGAAACCCTTTTTATCATTTTTGACATATGGTGATATCATATCAACAGTTGATTTGTAAAATTTGTCAAAGTAACCGCTGTTAAAATAGTCAGTAATAAATTTCTCAAAACTCTGATGATATTTATCTGCATACTTACTGTTTTTAATTATTTGATTTATCATTGGTCTTTTTTCCAAATCAGTATTAAATACAGGTGTATTAATAGGATAATTAACCATACTTTTAGCAGAACTCATACCATACCCGGCATTTGTTGTTTTTATATAATTGCCGAACAGGTTGGAGGATGAATTTCCCGGATCAACTGCAAAGGAACCGAAAGCCAGATTATAGTCCCAAGGTATCATTGTCAATTTTCCGTTACGTTCATGGAGATAATAGTTATGTGAAAAAAGGCTTGTATATCCGTCATAATTATCTACAAAGTTATGCACTACAAAATACTTTATTATTGAATCAATGTCCAGTATGTTATCCAGGTCTTCACCACTGTTAAGCTTTTTTATTGAATTAATCAACCTGATTTTGTCTGTTTCATCTACAGAAAAAACTCCTGTATCCAAAATAGCTTTGTAGCTCTTAGGATTATTATCAATATATGCCAGACCCGTTACATCTGTGTTTATTTCGTTTGAATCTATAAGTACTTTTGCCATATCCCCAAGCATATCAACCCTTGTGCTACTGTTAATACCTCTATAGGCATTGCCCGACATAACCTTTGCAAGATACTCAACGGCAGATTGTCCGTCTTTCGTCTCGTGGCCCATAATTTTTATATAATCATATTTCGGTAACTCAAGTGCATCAGGCTTATATAGCTTTCCGTCAATGACTCCGTAATTCCTGATACAAAAAGATTTTTCTACGGCTTCCATTGCCATATAGAAGCCAAAATCCTTTCCGTTTAATTTTATATTTACATAGCTTGATAACGGAGCTGCAATCCCCATATAGTTCATCATATGCTGGGTCAGGTAATCCTTCATATAAGTTGTATCCTGGGAACAGCTGTTGAGTGTCATTTTATCAAGTCCATCAAATGTCTGTTTTTTATAGTGGTCAAATTCAACCTTGAAACTAAAGTTTTGAGAATTCATGTCTATTACTTGTTTAAGGGAAGTATCTCCTTTTGGCCTTATCCCAACTTCATTAATCCTGACACCGTCTATAATCATAGTACAAGGAATATACTGTTCATACTCTGCATTTTCTATCATGTTACCCCATTTACGGTCATTGACTTGAATGTCAATAGTATGAACTTTTGAATCATCAAAAAATGTTTTCGGGTACTTTATATCATTGACGGATAAATCCTTTGAGCTTAAACCGCCATTTGCCGGAATACTGTTGCGGTCTGCCATACACATAAACAAAACTACCACGCCAAGAAGGCAAACGGCAAAAATTAAATACATTCCAGTTTTATACCTTTTTGTTTCCATTTTACAAATCCTTCATAATATGTTATATAATTAGAATAAAACAGTTGTGTGCTTTTTCAACATACAATAAAGTACCAAATGTATGTTTTTGAGGTAAACTATGA
>JAEZIU010000253.1 GCA_023436485.1 Bacillota bacterium
GAACTATAGGGCTCGAACCTATGACCCTCTGCTTGTAAGGCAGATGCTCTCCCAGCTGAGCTAAGCTCCCTCATGCATGAATTATTATAAACTTATGGATTTAAAATGTCAATATTTTTTATATTGATTTCTTTTGTTATATTTTTACTGTTTTTTTGAACTAAAAATTGTATAATTTATATGTATTATGAGTTTTGTTAACGCAAGATATTAAATTTAGGAGAGTGAATTATGATTCCTACACCACATATTAATGTAAGTGAACAAGGTATTATCGCTGAGACAGTACTAATGCCGGGAGATCCTCTTCGTGCCAAATTTATAGCCGAAACCTATTTGGAAAACCCGGTTCAATTTAACTCAGTTAGAAATATGTTCGGATATACCGGTACTTATAAAGGCAAAAAAATCTCAGTTATGGGATCGGGAATGGGTATGCCCTCAATCGGAATATACTCATATGAATTGTTAAACTTCTATGGAGTTAAGAACATTATAAGGATAGGTTCCTGTGGGGCTATTCAAGAGGATGTAAAAATCAGAGATATAATTATCGGAATGTCTGCATCTACCACATCCAACTATGCTTCCCAGTATAACTTACCCGGAACATATGCTCCTACTGCATCCTGGCCTTTAATGAAAAAGGCTTTGGATATTGCGGAAAATAAAGCTATACCGGTAAAGGTCGGAAATATCCTTTCCTCAGACATATTTTATGATGATGAACCGGACGTTTGGAAAAGATGGGCCAGAATGGGTGTTCTGGCAATAGAAATGGAAGCTGCAGCATTATATATGAATGCTGCTCGTGCCGGAGCAAATGCTATTTGCATACTGACCGTTTCCGACTCTCTTGTTTCACATGAAGCTACCTCAGCCGAGGAGCGTCAGACATCATTTACCAATATGATGGAGATTGCACTTGATTTAGCATAGGATACTGTATAAATGAGAGCCTGTCCCAATATATATGGGTAGGCTCTTATTTATAAATTTTTTGTTACATTTAAAAATTTCTACTTTTATCTACTTTAATATTTAGATTTAGTTTGATATAATCGTTCTCGTGTTTTAAAGTCAGCAAAAATCTGTACAATAATACTTTGCAGGTAAATAGTTTTCAAATTTACCTGTTACTTTAGTAAGGCGATAAACATGAAATATACGGCTGCAGGTATTATATTACACAGAAAGAGCTATCTTGCTTTGTTCTGACTTAAATAATAACAGGAAGCTGGGTAAATATGAAAAATATAAGAAATAATTTATTCTTCTTTTTTTTGGTTGCAGTAATTAGTGCAGTAGATATATTTTATAACGGTAACGGTTTTGTCCAATTGGCTTTAGTTCTACTGGCTTCAACCGTAGTTTTCTGTATGCCTGCTATTAAATTCAATATTAACAGACTTACATTTATTATCCTTTTTGGTGCAAACCTAATAGTTTTAACAATGTCACTAACTCACCGAATATATCTTTTAAATATGCTGTTCCTTTCATATCTTTTATGGAGTATTATTACCCCAAAGCTACAGCATTTTAAGTCATTGTTCCCAATAACGTTTTTACTTTCGTTTATTTCCGTGTATGCTGTATCTTTGCTTGACTTCAGTGTGCCTGTATTTGTGATGGCACTTTATCCAGTATATGTATTTGGCTCCATGGTTAATGGAAAAAATATCATCAAAACAAAAAAAATATGGGCATTTGCTCTTCTCAATTTGGTGATATCTTCTTTTGGGTTGGCAGTTTTTCTATTTAAATCGCTGGGTCGTTCAATTATTGATAGTGTGCTTTTAATAAATATTGTCAAGCAGGGTGCCTTAACGGCTGTTTACCTGCCATTTATAACTCTTTTTTCCATATGGTTTGCAATATCCGTAAATATGATTTTCCGTATGCTTGCATCGAAGTTTTCAAAAGGTAGTACTGCTTTTAACCTTTCAGATTATATAAAACCAGTAGTAAACCTCATTTCTTTCTTTGCAGTATCCGTTATTGCGACCTTTATCTGCGAGTTTTCCATAAGGCAGAATTTAAAAGAAACTATTAAGGATGTTCTTGACCCTAATCTGATGTTTAATATATTGGTTTTATGTAGTATTTATCTGTGCTTGATAGCATTGTTAGGCAAGGGTATTCCTAAAATCATCATTGGAATTGTAACAATTTTCCTTACAGTTGCTAATTATATTAAGTTCACTTATTTCGATGAACCATTTTACCCATGGGATTTATACCTTATTCGTAATTTAATAGGTATATCAAAAGAATACCTTAGTATACCTATTATAATTGCTGTTGTTGCTGCTATTGGAATACTGGTTATCCTTATTATACATTTCAGAAAGGCTATAGGCAGATATCTGAAACCTAACCTTTCTTTATTCCTGCTTCCTTTTGCTGCAGCTTTTTTCCTCCTGAATTCCGTGGTTCTTACAAATACACCTTTATCCGTACAGCTTGGAATACAGAAGTCTTGGTATATCGGTAAGGATGAGATAATGGCCAACGGTATGTTTGCTCAGAACTATTTTTATCTTACAGAGCTTGATAAGTACCTTAATCCTAAGCCTCAAGGGTACAATGAGAATACCATGGCTGAGATAAATTCGAAATACGGCAAAACAGGTGAAAGTGTAGCCGCCTCTGCCTCTGTTTCAAAAGAAAAGCCTAATGTTATTGTGATTATGAGCGAAAGCTTTTGGGATATAACCAAGCTGAATGATTTAAAATTCAGCAAGGATATCGTAGAGAATACTCACAAATACCAAAAGGGGCAAATAGCAGCTCCTATTATAGGTGGCGGAACTGCAAACAGCGAATTTGAAGCACTAACAGGTATGTCAATATCTTCACTAAGCCCGGGTATTATTGTTTATAATGCATACCTCAGGACACAAACTCCAAGTATTGCATCTGTTTTAAAGGATAATGGCTACAGTACAACTGCTATCCACCCAAATTATGGCTGGTTTTACAACAGAGATAAAGTATATAGCTATTTTGGATTTGATAACTTCTACGATGTTGACAAATTCGATCTCAGTTCTCAGTGCAAAGGACCTTATATCTCGGACTATGCCTTAGTTGACAAAATCATGGATACTTTGAATTCCTCTGATAAGCCTGCATTTATTTTTGGACTTTCAATGCAGAATCATGATCCCTATATTGATAAATATAGTTCCCATGATGTAACTGTGGAATCAGATAAACTCGATAGCCAACAGAAAAATATCGTAGGTAATTTTGCTCAGGGTATTTACGACGCCGATCAGTCACTTGGGAAACTTATACAAGAGTTACAAAAGAGTAAAAAACCTACACTGTTATATTTCTTCGGCGACCACGCCCCCAGACTTGGAAGTCTGAATGATTTTTACAAGGTATATGATATGCTGGGTACTAATGATAAATCAGCCCAAAACCAAAATTTAGAAAAGCTTAAATACTACACAACTCCGTTTGCTGCATGGTCAAACTATAAAGAGATTGATTCCTTCTCGGAAATTGTTTCACCATCTCACTTAGCTTACAAGATTTTGCAGGATGCTGGTGCTAAATTCCCAAATTATTTTAATATACTTCCTGAACTGGAGAAAAGTTTTCCTGTTCTCCATCAGCAAACTATAAGTACAGTTGACAATAATGACCAACTTATTAAGGATTACCGTTTAATCCAATATGATCTTTTATTTGGAAACAAATACTTGAAATAGACATAATAAGACTGTGATTTACCGTTAAAAACCGCAAATTTTGGTGTATAATCGTATTTGACTTATTTTTACATAACAGTATAATATTATGGTGTAGAGAGAGGTCATATATATGGGTTATTTGTCTTATTCGGTTTTAGTGCCGATAATATCACTTATAATTTTGTTAACATACGCAGTTACTACCTCCTGTGTCTTTATCATAAAGCGTAATAATAGCAAACGACGGTTTTATTTACTTTTAAATATTGTTCTTACTCTTTGGTCTTTGTCTTTTGTATTTTTTTCGTGTTCTCCTGACAAAGAGGCCGCTCTTATGTGGTATAAGGTAAGTGCTATAGGGTTTTGTACTTATAATATTCTGTCAATTAACATTGTATCAATACTTAATGACGGGCCGCAGAACACAAAATTGACTGTACCCGTCATATTTTCGTTGTGCATTCCTATAGCGATACTGTTCCTTTTTGACGACTTAAGTTATATTTCTATTTACAAGAACAGCTGGATTTGGTTGTATTCCTTTAAAACATCCGATCCATGGTTTTTACCTTATTTCCTCTTTATTGGAATACTTTTGTATGTAAATCTGAAATCAACTGAGCTGAAGTCGGTTATTACTCATGTGCTTCTTCAAACAGTTCCATTAAGCATTGGAATTGTTACAAATATTATAATGCCTTTTTTCAATAGAAACATATCACCAACTCTTGTACATACTACTGTAATTATATATTCCATAACTTTAAATATTATATTCGCGAAACAAAGCCTGACCATGACGTCAGCTTCTATTACTGCTAAACAGATTATTTCAAAATTATCTGATATGGTTATTATCACTGACACAAAAGGTAAAATAATTGAGGTTAATGATAGTCTTAAAGAGCTGTCCGGATATTGTTATTCTGAGCTTTTGGAAAGAGATATTTGTACTTTGTTTTCGCCGAAAATATGCTCGGATAAATCAAGCGCAAAAGTATCAGGCTATAAAATCCTAACAAGGGAGAACCACACAATACCTGTCAACATGTCAATATCACAGATTTATTCTGAGGATAAGACTATCATCGGAACTGCATATGTCTTACAGGATGTGAGTAATGTACTCAGTCTTGCGGAGAAGGTAGCAGAGGAAGCTGCTGTTACAAAGGTTGCCAATCAGACAGATGATAAACTAAAAGAATTGGACAAGCTTAAAACCGACTTCCTGTGTAATATTTCTCATGAGCTTAGAACGCCTTTAAATCTTATGGTTAGCAGCCTTAAACTTTCAGCACTTAAAATCAGCAAGAATCATGGTGTGCCGGACACGTTACTGATGCACAAGCATTTTCACATAATGAACCAGAATTGTTTCAGACTGACGAGAATTATTAATAATATTATTGATATTACCAAGATTGATGCAGGGTCTTTGGAACTGAATCTCTCTAACAACAATATTGTTGATATTGTAGAGGAAACTGTTCTGTCGGTAGCATCATATATTAAAGATAAGGGTATTACCCTGATATTTGATACGGTTGTAGAGGAAAAATTCCTGGCTTGTGACCCTGACCAAATACAGAGAATTCTTCTGAATTTGATTTCTAATGCCGTAAAGTTTAATAGCAGCGGAAGAGAAATTTATGTAAGCATTGCAGACTCTATTGATAATGTAAAAATATCAGTAAAGGATAATGGAATCGGTATTTCCTTGGAAAATCAACCATTGATTTTTGATAGGTTTATTCAAGTTGATAAGTCTCTTACCCGTCAACATGAAGGAAGTGGAATGGGATTGACTATTACAAAGTATCTGGTAGAACTGCACAAGGGTACTATAACTCTTGAGAGCGAGCCTGACAAGGGTAGTACATTTACAATCACAATGCCTGTGTACCTTGTGCCCAAAAGTGCAAGCAAAAATGTTCCTACTGGTCTTACTTTAAACGAGAAAGTGAACATCGAATTTTCAGATGTCTACTAAACCATTAAATAGGATTTATATCATTATTATTCTTCCTTATGTCTTATTACTTTGAATTTCTGAATTGAATATTCTTCGTCCGGTCTTATGCCTGCCTTATCAAGTGCAATGGACAGTTGTTCTTCAACGGTTTCTATTCCCTCTAGATCAGGAAGCAAAAGGCCGGTTTTGTCTTTACTTCTCACTATAACTCCATATTCCGCCGGATTAAGTTCATCTTTTTGTGCAGGTTCAGGTGTCGTTAACACATCCACTGAAAATTCGATATCCAGCAGCTCTTGGAAATCCACTGTATAAAATCTGGGATCGTTGACACCTGCTTCTATGGCAATACGTAGAATCTCCAAAGCGATACTCTCGGTTACAGGAAAAATTGTTCCTATGCAGCCTCTAAGTTCACCATTCTTTTTGAGAGATACGAAAACACCCCTCTTTTCTTTTTTCATTTCTTCAGTAACATACTCAGGTAAACTATTCAATTCGTTGCCTGTTTTAAGGTAAGTTGTGACGCTCTCCCTGGCAAGCCTTACATATGGATCGGAATGTAGGATTTTTTTCTCGTATGCCTCCTTACGTATTGTTTCAAGGTCAACTAATCTGGAAGTATCTTCGGATAATATATTAAATTTCATAATTCCATAACCTACACCAAATGTTCCCTCGTAACTAAGCAGTTCTCCTTTAAACTTTTTACCCTCCAAAGCTCCAAGCATTACTGCAGCTGAACGTCTTCCACATTCCTCCGCATTGCTGATAACACTTTTGTCTATGCTGAATACCCTTTTTACATCCCCTTCTTGCAGGGCTTCAAGGAATTCCTTGTCAAACTGCTCTCCGGATGGATCATATCCGTATGGCCCTTCTTCACTAAGTCTGTGTGATAAATCTCCACTGGCAATAAAGACTGCATTTTCATTTAATTCCTGAACCGCTTTATTTATCACAACCCCCAGTCGGTACAATTCTATATCCCCAAGAGGTGCATAGGTTATGTGTACAAGCTTGTAGTTAGTATAATGTTTGTTTACAAAGTAAAGAGGAACTAATGTGCCATGGTCTATGGACACAGATGTATTATATTTTTTCATTAGCTGAGTTGTTGCAAGCAAGGCCGGTATCCCTTCCTTCTGTGCAAAATAATATATTTTCTGTGTTAGCTTTTTCTGAACCCGCAGCTTCAAGGATACCTCGGGCACACCGAATTTTTTCATGCTGCCGGACATCTCATTGTTAAAACTCAGGACAATAGCATCCTGAAACATTATTCCGTGTGGGGTTACGATAATAATTGTATCCGGTGCCTTTTCTGCAATATCTTTTCCAATAGCATCCATACTTTCAGATGTTCTTCTGATTTTTTGTTCTTCGCCTCTTCCCACCTCCGGTAATACAATGGGAGGATGAGGTAAAAGATAGTATCCTTTTAAGCTCACACAAATCACCTCTGTTATTTTATTAGTTTACCTATAAGGATTCCCGGCACAAAGGCATACTCATACACCTTGGGCCTCCTCGGCCCCTGGATAGTTCGTAGGAATCAAACTCCAGTACCTCAATATGATTTTTTCTTAAAGCGTTGTTGGTTACAATGTTTCGGTTATAGCATACAACCTTGCCCGGAGATACCGCCAGAGTATTGCTTCCGTCACTCCATTGCTCACGGCTGGCGGCAATAGGGTCTCCATCTCCGCATCTTATAAGATTCACTGCTGGCAGCTTCAAATATTCCCTTAATACATCAGATAAATCCTTGTGCTCGTATTTTATTTTCAATTGACTTTTTTCTCCCCTTGTTATGCTGTACACATCAAGAGGGTCTTCTATTCCCGGATATATGGTGAACTGGTCGTAATCAACCATTGTAAATACAGTGTCTAAATGCATGTACGCTCTTGTTTTTGGAATATCAAATGCCAGCACTGTATCAATTGGTTCTCTTGAACTGAGGAGATTATATGCAAGTCTTTCAACTGCTACCGAACTTGTTCTGTCACTTATTCCTATAGCAACAACCTTTTCCGACAGAACAAGTATATCGCCTCCCTCTATAGGGTGTGTCTTATCCCTGTTATACCATCTGGGTACATTTTTAAATCTGGGATGGTAATTGAAAATATATTTTGCAAAAAGTGTTTCTCTGTTACGGGTTTCATTTGCCATTACATTTAGAGAAATACCTCTTCCTATTGATGCAAATGGATCTCGTTGAAAATATAGATTTGGTATAGGATCAAGGTAAAACGGATAGGCATTCTTAACCATATCCCCCAATTCTTTTGGTTTTATATGTTTAAGATCCTCCTGCCGTATACCCGCTATACATTTATTTATGAGTTCTTTAGGGGGTAAATCTTCAAGATATTCTAATATTGCTTCCTGAAGCCCTTCTGTAACAGCCTTGCCCTCTAGCATAAGCTCTTTTAGAAATTCTCTTCGGATATCCTGATTTCCCAATATATCTGCCATTAAATCCGTAAGATATATAACTTCCACGCCCTCATTTCTGAGTATGTCTGCAAACTGGTTATGTTCTCTGCGCGCTTGCTCCAGATATACTATTTCGTCGAAAAGGAGCCTTCTCAGATAATCAGGAACGATATTTTCTACTTCTTCACCAGGGCAGTGAAGTAGTACAGATTTTAATTTTCCTATTTCACTATAAACATTAATAGTATGATTTTCTGAAGACATGAATATCCTCCGTTGTAAATATGTTTCCAGTCTATAGTTTCCTTATTTTACAGCCATTATTCTTTTGTATTATATTGACGCTAATTCAGTTGTTTGCTACACTTAAAATATTACAAGTTATTAC
This sequence comes from Bacillota bacterium, assembly GCA_023436485.1. Taxonomy (GTDB): domain Bacteria; phylum Bacillota; class Clostridia; order Acetivibrionales; family DSM-1351; genus Ruminiclostridium. Next base: position 8,513 of record JAEZIU010000253.1, read on the forward strand.
ATGAAAAGAGTAATTATATGATAATTTCTCATAATACTTGTTCCCTTAATACTTACAACGCTTATAATAGCTTAAATACAGCAAAGTTAAATTCTGTTAAGAAATTGGTCTCAGGTATGAGGATTAACGGTGCAGGTGATGATTCTGCGGGTTTATCCATATCTGAGAAGATGCGTTCTAAGATCAGGGGACTGGATCAGTCCCAAAGAAACATACAGGATGGAATTTCTTTAATTCAGACAGTAGATGGAGCTCTGTCCTCAGTAGGGAATTCCCTGATAAGGATGAGAGAACTGGCTATACAAGCTTCAAACGGGGTACTAAGCTATTCAGACCGTAAATCTGTTCAGGATGAAGTAACCCAACTTTACCTGGGAATAGAAGATATTGCCAACAATACACAATTTAATAAAATTAAACTTCTTGACGGATCAAATGTAAAGAATACTCCCGGTTCAGATGAATTCGTAGAAGTAAGTACTACTCTCAGCGACCCTAATTTACGCCTTGCCGCAGTTATATTTGACTATACAAGAAATTTATCCCAATATTTGGCTGTGGGAATTGTTAATTTTCCTACTAATTTAAATTCTCCCTACAATGCAATGTTTACTTTTGAAAACCCTCCATCAAATCCCAACTTTATTTATAGTCCATTAGGTGATGATACGGATTCCACTATACAGAATATGTTAAAGACAGTGGAGGATTTAAAAAATGACACTAGCGGTGACCCTATAAAAACAGCACAAAAGAAATTTCTAATTGACAATAATATCAGTCTTACCCGTTACGGAGTAGATGTTCTTGTTATAAGACACGGTGCTTCCTCCAATTTTACGTACCAAGCAGGGGGGCCTGACGGCAGCGGAGTCTGCAGTGGAACCACGTGGGTAGAGAAGGGGTGGACTGCTGATTTTGTATACCATGAGGTTAAGACTATTCCACCGTCTTCATCTGATACTCCCGTAATTTTGCAGGTAGGGCCTGATAGGGGTGACACCTTTAAAATAGAATTACCCAACGCCAAACCCGCAAATTTAGGCTTAAACAGTATTGATGTAACAACTCAGTACTCTGCACAGGCTGCTGTCTCTAAAATTGACAAGGCCATGAGCACTATATTATCACAACGCTCAAAATTTGGTGCTTATAATAATGCCTTGGAACATATTGAAAACAATGTGTCAAACAGTTGTATAAATCTCACTTCCGCAGAATCAAGAATAAGAGATACCGATATGGCACTGGAATATACCAAGTATATAAAATACAGCATCTTGCAAGAATCTGCTCAAACTTTACTTAAACAGGCAAACCAATCTAAGGAAAGGGTTTTACATTTACTTAATTTTTAAGAATATATATCCGAAAACTCAACATTTATTTTTTCAACGTTTGATCTGCTGATAACAGCTCTGTCAGCCGGAATTGACAACTCATCGGTTACTCTTACCGGCAGCTCCATGTATACTTCGCTTCCCTTACCTTCGATACTGCTTATTTTAATAATACCCCCATGCATCTCTACAAGGGTTTTGACAAGAGATAATCCTATACCACTGCCTTCTTTGTTTCTTGTTAATGTTTTATCAACCTGCCCAAATCTTTCAAAAATGGTATCTAGCTTATCCTTTGGTATACCTACCCCTGTATCCCTGACGGATATAGAAATCCGGTCTCCCCTGTCGCTCATGCTTATCAGAATACTCCCACCCTTATCCGTAAACTTTATGGAGTTTGAGAGGAGGTTAAGAATGATTCTCTCAATTTTATCAGCGTCAACAGCTATTATTTTTTCTTCACAATCTGTATCGAATGTAATACTAAGTCCTCGGTTCTCAACATAATCTGCAACAGACAGTATAATCTCTTCAACCACGCTTACTATATTCTGATTACACAGGTTTAAATTTAAAAAGCCGGAATCGAATTTTGAAAGATCAATTAGATTATTTACAAGTCTTAGAAGTCTATAACAATTTTGCTTCATCACTTTATGATATTTATTCAAATTTTCTTCAAACGTATATGGTAGCTCAAACTCGTGTGGTATATTTAGAATCTGTATTGCCCCCAGTATTACATTTAATGGAGTTTTAAGTTCGTGTGAAATATTGGAGAAAAACTCTGTTAACATCTTATTGTACTCTTTGGTCTCATTTAGCACCCTCTCATTGTCTATAATATCGTTTTTAAGCTGGCTTATTTGCTTTCTTGAGCTAATATCCTTGAGTATACTGATATTCGACAGCTTGCCCTGATATACCAATAGTTCGCTGGTTGATTCAAGCTCAATTACCCTTCCCTTTTGTGACAATATTTTATACTCATATTTTACAGGTGAAACCTGCCCTAAAAATGATGTCTCCATATGTTTCCTGACAAGTGTCCTGTCTTCCGGGTGAACAAAACTCATTAGCTCCATTCCAATAAGGTCACCCGGGTTATAGGTTCCAAAAATTTTTTCTGCCATATCATTTGTAAAAATAAGCTTATCTTCACTGGTTACGATTATGGCATCGCTTGAATTATTTATTATAAGCTCGTAACACCGGTCATTTTTTACAAGCATATCTTCTATCATCATTCGCTGCTGCTGTTCCTGTTTTAATTGATTATCAATATTATTTATTCTGTCAAACAGTCTGTTGTAAGGCCGTTTTAGCCCTGTCTCAATTATTGCTTTATAAAGGAAGAAATAAGAAATTACCCTTACTATATGAGACCAGACATTTGTCCAGTCGGATGGGTGAAAAAAATTAATAAACAGCAGTTCTGATAATGCCATTAAAATCAAGTGGCACTCCATATTATGGAAAAGTTTAAAATCAATATTTTTTCTCTTTCCAAAGTATAATACGGCTACAAACAAAATTATTATGGTAATTGCTAATTCACTAACGACTTTAAATTGTGTAAGACCGGTACCGATAACATAACATGCAGGAAACACCTTAAAGTAGAGTATTGCTGCAATAACCCCACAGCTAGCCAGAAAGTATGCCAGAAATATCAGGTATTTCCTCAAATTCTTCAGGTTTTTATAAAGCAGCAAGGCCGAACCCAGAAGTGTAATTGCTGTCATATACCTCCCGGCTATCCAGAATTGCACAACTCTGCTTTGGTCGCCGGTTTTAAATATTATTGATACTCCGGAATATATAAATATATGAAACATATCAATAATTCCGATAAAGAAATATCCGATACCTAAAAATACAATAAAGTTGTTTTTAGTCATGCTGCTTGTATTATGTGAAATAAAAAATAATGCAAAAGATATTGCACAAACAAACAACTCTGCTGCAGTATGGAACAACAAATGATAGGAATACCGTGTTAAATACAAAAATATTAAGAATACTAAAAAAAGGAATACTTCTAAAATCGATTCTTTCCTGAAATGCTTTTTTTCTGCGGTAACTCCTTGAAAATCAAAATTTCTAGCTAATTTCATAAGACATACCCCCGAAATATTATATAATATAGTGATTTATCTCCGGGGACTAATAAGATTTTGTTCGCTTATCCAGAAGCTATTCCTGAGCCAAGCTATTGTCCACCGGACATGTAAGGCACAGGAATTATTCGACGCTGTACTGTAAAATCCTCTTATAATATATAAATTTATACATTTTTGCCTCTTTGTATAAATTCTGTTCTTTTATATGCAAAACCTTACACCAAAAAATAGCATATAAAACAATGAACCTGACACCGCTTTATTCGATGTCAGGTTCTATATGTCTCTTATCCTTCCGCTTTACAGTCTCATGATTCATTCTCGACCGCTACTAACGATTTATGTTCCCATTTACCCTGTCTGTATCTTATAATACTCGCAATTGCGGTAATACCCCATGTTAAACCTGTAGTAGCCCATACACTCCAGACTCCTATAGTTGGAATCATTGCTAACCCGGTTGAAAACCCAACTCTGCCTATAACTTCAACAAAGCCGTTTATCATAGAATAGAACGCATCGCCGGTACCGTTTAAAACACCCCTTGTAATATATATCAGGCCAAGTGCAAAATACATACAGCTTGTAATCTTTATCGCTCTGGCACCAAGTTCTATTACAGCCGATTCTTTAACAAATATACTCATAATTGCGTGGCCTCCGAACTGGGCTGCCAGCAGTGCCATCAGGCTTAATACCGCTACTATTATGATACTTTTATGATATCCCTTTCTTACCCGCTCCAGCTTGCCCGCACCCATATTCTGTCCTGCAAATGTGGACATGGCTGCTCCCAAAGAGTTATAGGGCTGCCCTATAAGCTGTTCAACTCTGCTGGTTGCTGTATATGCTGCAACTGCTACCCTTCCAAATCCGTTTACAACACTTTGCAAAGCTACCAATGAAATAGCAATCATTGAGTTTTGCAATGCAACCGGAATTCCGATTTTAAAACATTTTTTTATAATAGGCCAACTTATTTTCATATGCTCTTTTTTAAGTTTAAAATACGGGTTTGTCGTTAAAGCAAAGATAATGCAGCCCAAAGCAGCTATTGCCTGAGAAATAACAGTAGCACATGCGGTTCCTGCTACGCCAAGCCCCAACTTCAGTACAAACAACAAGTCCAGCCCTACATTAACTCCACAAGATAATATTAAAAATAACAGCGGTGTCCTTGAATCCCCTAATGCCCTCAATATACCTGCTATGGCGTTATACGCTGCCACTGCAATCATGCCGCCGGCTGTTATTCTCAGGAACTTCACCGAATCATCTATAATTTCATGGGGCGTTCGCATCAACTCCAGTATAGGTCGGGCTAACAGGCAGGTTACTATACTCATAATCACGCCTGACACGGCTATTACATATACTGCATTTGCTATAGCACTCTTTACATCTTCCTCTTTTTTTGCACCAAAGTACTGTGAAATGATTATACCTATTCCGATGGACAATCCTAAACAAATTGAAAATGTCAGGAAATTAAGTGAAGCTGTAGCTCCTACCGCAGCAAGAGCGTTAGCACCTACATACTTTCCTACAATAACCGAATCAATTAAATTGTAAAATTGCTGAAAAATATTACCGATAAGCATTGGTAATGAGAACTTTATGAGAAGTTTGACTTCATTTCCTTCTGTCATATCTTGTACGTAGTTTATTGACATTGTTGACCCCTTACATTTACCAATTAATTAAATAAAGTTTTGCTGTGTCTTATGTATACATTATTATATCAGTATAGTTACATATTTGCTATATAGGTGTCCCATAAATAGAGGATTTTTTTAACACATAAAAATACCCGTGAAGATATTAATCTTCACGGCATTTTTACAATATTAATTTATCTAGGGTTTAAATTAATTCAGTTTAAATTTACTTAGTTCCTCATTTAATTTCTCAGCTAAATTTTGAAGCCCCATTACGTAGTTATTAAATTCGTCCATTGTAGCATTAATTTCTTCTGCTGAGGCAGAAACCTCTTGTGAAGCTGCAGCTGTTTCCTGTGAGGTCGAAGATATATTTTCAATTTGTCTGCCAACTTCTTCTTTTTGATTATTTATATTTACAACCTGCTCTTTTACGCTATAAACCATGTCCATCAATTTATTTATAGATGAATATATTTCGTTGAAAATTTCAGTAGTTTCTTCTACAGTCTTGGCTTGATCTATAACTATATTCTTAGATTGTTGCATGGCACTTACTGCTGTATTAGATTTACTTTTAATCACTTCAACTATTCTTTTTATTTCCTCAGTAGAACTCTTAGACTGTTCAGCAAGCTTTCTAATTTCATCTGCGACCACAGCAAAACCTCTTCCTGTCTCTCCTGCTCTGGCAGCTTCAATACTTGCATTAAGGGATAACAGATTAGTTTGTTCCGTAATTTGATTAATAGTATCAGAAATCTTACTAATCTCCTCTGTACTTCTGCTCATGTCGTTTACTATTTCACTTACGGTTTCAGTAGTTCTCTTTGTCTCTTCCGATTTATCCATAAGGAACTTTACTATTTCCAGACCCTTATTACTTAAAACCATGGTATTTTCTGAAATATTGTTCATTTCAGCTGTTGAGTTAGATATCTGCTCTAATCCACCTGCCAGTTCTCCCATTTCAGAAGCTGCTTCCTGTGTACTTGAAGCTTGTCCCACTGCTCCTTGTGCTATTTCATCTATTGCTTTAGATACCTGACCTACGGAAGCAGTTGTCTGCTCTGTCATGGATGATAAATTATTTGAGGTGTCAAGGACTGTTTGCGATGACATTTCAACATTTCTAAGCATAGTGGATATATTTGATATCATATTATTAAAGTCTTTTGATAAAGAACCTATTTCATCGTGTGTATTTACCTGTACCTTTTCCGTAAAATCTCCTAGGGAAGCCTTTGCCATAACATTCTTTATTTTTTTAATGTTTGAAGACAATGTTTTGGAAACAAATATAGATAGCACCAACGATACTAATCCCGTAAGTACTAAAAATATTATCAGCATTTTTAACATAATACTGGTATCTTTGGCTAATTCACTTACTTCCATAGAGCCTACAACAGTCCATCCGGTGATAGGGCTTTTCGTATATACCGCATACTTTGATTGTCCATTATATTCATAAGTAGTAAAGCCTGTTTCCTTACTTTTTACCTCATTCCATACAGGTAATTTTGAAAAAGTATCTGTTCCAATAAGTTTTTCATCGGGATGTGCCAGTATTATACCATTATTATCAAGTAGCGTTGCATATCCATTGTTTCCAATCTTTATCTGGTCAAGGTCTCTGGAAAGTTCGGATAAATTTATATCCATACTAACTACTCCGACTATCTGACCATCTTTTTCTACAGTTTTAGAAACAGATACTACAACACTTCCACCCGATGCAGATTTATATGGTTCTCCAAATACTACCTTACCCTTATTTTCTATAGCATCCTTATACCAAGGTCTTGATGTAGGGTCAAATCCTGCAGGCAATTCTACATTAGGATAACAGTAAAAGTCTTTGGTTTCCGTCCCCATATATATATTTTGTATACTTTGGTTACTGTCCATTACTCCCTTAAGAGCATCCATTAAATACGGTAAATATTCAGGATTACTTTCTATATTAATAGAATTTAAGTTATTACTAAGCATTAGCACATTATTACCCTTTGCTGTAAGCTCTTTGTCTATTCCCCTGTTTACTTCTCTAAGTATTTGTGAACTTGTACTTTCTAATTTATTAACTAATATAGATTTTGACTGATAATATGATGTTACACCAAGTGCAACCAATGGCACTAAACAGATACTGACCAAACTAATAAGTAATTTACTTCTAATGCTCTTAAATTTAAACTTAAAATTTGTTTTTTTCATGATGAATGGCCCTCACTTCAACTATAGAATATGTAGTTTTCCTATTTAACGTTTTACATCACCAATATATATTATTTTTAGACATTTTTCAACATATTTTTTATTTTTATACTTTAGCTAATTTACCAATTTAAACATTAAAATAGCCTTGGGCTGTTTAATTTCCCAAGGCCAACCATTGATTAATGAATGTCCTGTAAACTTTTTGTGTAAGAAAAATGAATATGGTTTTACTCTCATTTTGAAAAACTTGAGGTGTCTTTTTAATATTATCTTAAATCCTGGTAACTATAATTAATAACTATATTGATGAGGATAAGAGGTGGAGTATGGATTTTTATAAAAACTATAAATTAGTAGAAGACGGTGAGGGCTTTACTCTTGAGTTATATCTGAACCCCGGCTCTGAAGAGTTTGCCTCTGAATTTCTGGAAGGCGCAAAGGAAACTACTCTTAGAGTTGAAGAACAAATCAAAAAACTTATAAGCGAGAAATTCTCAGATGTCAGGATTAATTCAGTAAAACTAATGCTTGGTACCATGGTGGTTGGAACCCTTTCATTTTTTCCGGGTGTCGCTACAAATACTGCTGCGGCAGCAACAACAACCTCTGCCGTGGTATCCCTTAATACTACTGCAACAGTGACAGCAACCAGTTTAAATATGCGAAGCGGAACATCAACGGCCTACCCCATAATTCATGTATTGTGGCAGGGAAATACTGTTAAGATTATAGGAGAATCTAATGGCTGGTACCAGATTAAACTAACGGATGGCAGAACAGGTTGGGCAAGCGGTCAGTATTTGAGACTAAATAATCAACAAACTACAAGACAGGAAAAAGTTGACGCTCTCATTGCTTACTCCAAGACCTTTCTTGGCACACCCTATGTTTATGGAGGTGATTCCCCAAGCGATGGAGGATTTGATTGCTCTGGTTTTACGCAATATGTTTTTGGAAAGTATGGTTATTCTATAAATCGGATATCTAAAGATCAAGCGTTGAATGGGACATCCGTGACCAAGGCAAATCTACAGCCCGGTGATTTGGTTTTTCACTCTTTTGAGGGAAACGGAGTTATCAGCCATGTAGGTATATACATTGGAGGCGGTAAGATGATACACAGCCCGAAAACAGGAGATACTGTTAAAATCACCGACATCACCACAAGCTATTGGACAAGCCGTTATGTAACAGCCAGAAGAATTATTCCGTAGTTTTGTGTCATTTTAACCTTTAAAATAAAGAAGGATGCTTGAGCATCCCTCTCTATTTTAAAACGTTAATAGTCTTTCATTAGGTTTTACTCCCACTAAAAAAACTTAACAGATATCCAACTACAAACCAATGTAATTATACTAATTACACAAATCGGAACAATTACATTGTTTATACTTAAATCCAGTGATACATTTTTTAAAAGCTTTATTCCCTGAGTTAGAGGAAATATATCTGCCACCTTTTGAAGTACATTTGGCATAACCTCATATGGTAATCCCATGACACCACCTGCACATATTGCAATGGTTGAGCCCTTACGTCCAGTCCTGTTGTAAGCTCGTCCAAGAATACTACCTCTGGGTTAGGGATTAACGCCAGTATAATAAATAATCGTTGTTTTTCTCCTCCGTATAGTTCACGTGTTATTCCCTCCTTCTGATAAAAGAATAACACCATGATAAAGTCTGGTGTTAAAGTGTAGAGTTTGTATTAAATTCGTTTTTTATATATTCTAATTGCTTCAATATACTATGGGCATTTTTTTCTGCATCACTTAAGGAAGTAAGCAGCTTATCACATGCCGTAACAATTTCCTCATCTTTTTTGGGTTTATTGATTACCTCTTTAATATCAATTTCTTTACTTTCTGATATGGCATTAATCATTCTTAGAATTGCTGAAAGAGAATAGTTAGCACACCGCAAGGTGCGTATTATCTTTAATCTGTTTATATCACTTTCTGTATAAACTCGGTATCCATTATACCCTATACCCATTTGGTAATCTCCTAGCCTCGGGTATTAACTTAAGCTTTTCGTACAGACGTACCGTGTTGGAATGTACCCTGATTCTTTTGGCTACTTCTGCTGTTTTATATGTCTTATCCATATTATTTTCACCTCTGTATTATAATCATAACACGCAAGTGAAGTCTGGTGATATAGCGGAGGGTTTCTTCAACTCTTGGAAAAATTGCTTAACATAATAACCGAACAGTAATTTTTATTTGTGATACGTCTCATTCTTAATTATCTTAAAAGCCCTATACACCTGCTCCATAAGTATAACTCTGGCCAGTTGGTGGGGAAAGGTCATTTTTGACAGGCAAAGTCTGTAGTCAGCAATATTTATAAGACTTTGATCCAAGCCGAGGGAGCCTCCTATAATGAATGTTATATGTGAGTTCCCGGAAAGCATTATATTTTCAATCTTAGCTGAAAATCCCGAAGAAGTTGTCTGCTCTCCTGCCAAATCCAATAATATAACATAGCTTCCCTGTTTAACTTTCTTTAGTATCTTCTCCGCTTCCTTCTTCTTGACCTGACTTTCCTGTGCCTCACTGAGAGAGTCAGGTGCGTATTCATCGTCCACTTCTATAATTTCAACTTCCGTAAAGCGTGATAATCTTTTAGAATACTCTGATATTGCATCTTTCAAATATTTTTCTTTCAGCTTTCCTACAGCTGCTATTGTAATTTTCATATAAATGTCTCCTAGCAAAAACACAAAAATAAAGGGAAACCAGCAATTACTGATTTTCCCCTTTGCATTTCTTATTTATATTATATTAATATGTCCTACCCTGTCCCTTAAAGCTACTGCAAGCTCAACGTCACTGCCTACTGCTATCTTCTTTTCGGTAAGTGCATTGTATGTTGTCTGGTATGCAAGCTCCGGGAAATTGTTTTCACTGCTCAAATGCCCTAAAATAAACCGGGTACAGCCTTTTTCAGCAAGATATGCGATTACCTCCGCCGCATTCTCATTGGACAAGTGTCCGTGATCTCCCAGAATTCTTTTTTTCAATGACCATGGGTACGGACCCACCTTAAGCATCTCTATGTCATGATTAGATTCTAGCAAAACCAGATCATTTCCTACTATATAGTCCAAAAGTTCATCACTCATATGTCCTATATCCGTTGCAGTTGTAATCCTTTTGCCCTCTGCAAAAAAGTTAAAACCTACCGGCTCCGCTGCATCATGAGGAATTGCAAATGGCCTTACACATATATCTCCGATTTCAAACTCTTCATCTGTACTGAATGCGACCTTGTTTTCAAGCTTTACAGGCCCAAGGCCGGTTTCCATGGCACACCAGGTAGACTCATTTGCATATATGGGAATATCTGCTTTTCTTGATAGAATCCCCGCACCGCGGACATGGTCTACGTGTTCATGTGAAATTAATATAGCACTTAGTTCCTCCGGTTTTTCACCGATGGAACAAAGTGCCTCAAGTATTTTCTTACCGCTCAAGCCGGCATCTATAAGAAGCTTTGTTTTTTCTGTACCTATAAAGAGAGCATTTCCACTGCTTCCGCTAAATAAACTGCAAAACTTGACCATTTAATTGACCCCACCGTGTATTATTAATCCTCGGACGGCACCCTACTGATATCGGCTCCGAGAATATTTAGTTTGTGGACAAAGTCCTCGTACCCTCTATCTATATATTTAATATTCAAAATTTCTGTACGCCCCTTTGAGATTAACCCCGCAAGAACCATAGCAGCCCCCGCTCTCAGATCAGTAGCTTTTACAGGTGCACCTGAAAGTGGACTTCCACCGTCTATGACGGCAATCCTTCCTTCGACTTTAATTCTTGCACCCATCCTTTTTAATTCATCCACATACTGAAATCTGGAATCCCACACGCCTTCCGTGATAGTACTTACGCCCTCAGCCCGGCTCAAAAGCACTGTGGCCTGAGGATGAAGGTCTGTAGGAAATCCCGGGTAAGGCAACGTCATTATGTTTACATTTCTAATCTTGTTTCCACCTATAATTCTTATGAAATCTTCATCTTCCTGAACGGTTACACCCATCTCAATCAGCTTAGCAGTAAGCGATTCCATATGCTTGGGAATAACGTTTCTTACAATTACATCCCCCTGGGTAGCAGCAGCAGCAATCATAAAAGTACCTGCCTCAATCATGTCAGGAATGATGGAATGAGTCCCTCCGCCTTTCAGATGGTCTACACCCTTTATCTTTATGACATCCGTTCCGGCACCTCGGATGTTTGCACCCATGGCGTTGAGAAAATTAGCAACATCAACTACATGTGGTTCCTTGGCAGCATTCTCAATAGTAGTCTGCCCATTAGCCTTCACAGCTGCCAGCATCAGGTTTATAGTAGCACCTACGCTTACAACATCAAGGTAAATTTGAGCTCCGGTAAGATTTGAGGCATCAACCTTAACAATACCATGCTCAATCTCAACACTGGCTCCCATTGCTTCGAAACCCTTAATATGTTGATCAATAGGTCTAAATCCGAAATCACACCCGCCGGGAAGTGATACCTCTGCTCTTCCGAACCTTGCAATCAATGCTCCCAATAAATAGTATGAAGCCCTCATACTCTTTACAAGCTCATAAGGAGCTGTCCAGCAACTGATTTCTCTGGTGTCACATATAACGGTGTTGGCGTCTTCTTTAGTAATTTTAGCACCTAATTTACCGAGTATCTCCAATAAAACTTTTACATCCTTGATATCAGGAACATTTTCTATCCGGCTGATACCGTTTATAATGAGTGCAGCAGGCAAAACAGCTACTGCAGCGTTCTTGGCTCCGCTAATTGTAACTT
>JAEZIU010000303.1 GCA_023436485.1 Bacillota bacterium
TCGTTTTTGCATAAGAATCTCCTTTAGTTGAACTAAGTAGTTTTATTTATTGAAAGCTGGCCAGCTGACAAGTCAAATTCAGATGATGCGTAATGCAAGCTTGAAGGCATGCGAAATGTAGAAAAAAATAATACAGAATTGCTTGGTTGAAACAATTCTGTATTATTTTACCATTGAAACTTTATTTAATCAAATTTTTATGACAAGCTATTAATTGATTAGCTTTGTCATTCTTTATTTCATCTATTTATTTAATTCTCTTGGACGGTTACATCGTCAAAAAAGGCAACTCCTCTTGCGTAGTTTGATGCATCACCAAGCCTGCAATAGATTTTTGCTGTTGTACTGCTGCCTGAGTTGAAATCTACATATATCTGCGTCCATTCATTATTTGTATTAACAACGGAATTAGATACTGCAAGGCCAGATCCTGAGATTACAGCCAGATTTGCGCCCACAGTTCCTGAGATTACGTTTTGTGTTTTTACCCAGGCGCTAAAACGATAATTAGTGTTCGGAACAACATCTATTTCGTTGTTCAAGAATGAATAATTTGCAGCTTGACCAGATAGGATACCGACTGAATGTACGCCGCTATGAGGTTGGTCGTTCAAAAGAGTTAAAGAATTGGTATCCGGAGTAGTATTACCGCTGTAGAAGGTCCATCTGGAAGCCCTAGAAGTTGCGTTCTCGCAAGGAATTTCAAACCCAAGATTATAATCCTTTTCCAACTTTATATCGTCAAACCATGCAGTGCCTGCATCTGTAAGCCTACATTGTATTTTCATGCTGGTGTTGTTTCCCGAATACCAACGTAAATACACTGGAGTCCAGTCTTGAGTCCCTACTATTCGATTACTAAAGTAGGAGGTAGATGCATTATTTACAACAGACAAATATGCACCGTCGGTTACATTGGAGGTTTTAATATATCCGCTAATTAAATACTGGGTATTTGGCTCTACAGTTTTATTGAGCTCATATAAACCAGTATTGTTTATGGAAATTTTAGCGGAGTAATTTCCGCTATGCTTAACTATCTGATCTATAGACGGGTCTCCAAGTCGAGTCCAATCGGAAGGCGAGCCATCAGTATTTAATGACTCAAAGCCCGGATTAGGGATATCCTGAGGTAATAAAGTCATTCTGGAAACATAAATAGTAAAATTCTGCACATATTTATTGACAGGTTCACCCGAAAGGTCCTTGTTATAAGCAGTTACGGTTACATTATATGAATTTCCTGCCTGTGAGGCCTGGGGCACCCAGTCTATAGTTTTGGTATTGCTGTCATAGGATGCACCATCCGGTAGTCCGGCAACATCCACAAAAACGGGGTCGTTTTCAGGATCAGTTGTCTGGAAATTAATTTTAAACGGTTTATTCGGATAAGCATTTACGTCCGTAAGATCATTTGATACATGAGGACACTTGTTTTGCGGATTAGTGAAATTATATTTAAGAGTGGGATCACCCAGGAGGATGTATTCAGGTATCAGAGTAACATAATTATTCTGATATCTTGAGACAAGATTTTTAAAGGCGGTGCCTATACAGTTGTTTTTTAGGTCTTCAAAATATTGGGGATCAACCTCAAAACTACTACTGACTGTCATTCCTGTAATGTTATAAACATTTGATTCCCCTGTAGTACTGTTTCTGTTGAACAGAAAAGCAGCACCGAGAGTACTTGTGGTAAAATCACAGGCGAAACATGAATCAAGGTGAAGATAGTTCACTTTGACAGTTATGCCATTAATGTCGTCTATGGTCGGTTGTTCAGGACTATAGGCATCCTCTAAACCGTTTGGATAGGTTCCCATCACCAAACTATCGCCAGTTGAATGCATGATCTCATACCCTAATCTGTACCCGCCCTGAAGCATCTCCAAAAATTTACTTTTAGATGTTGACGATTTATTTGATGTACTGTGTATTTCTTTTTCTAAATTTCCCAGTCCAGCTACCATTGTGGGTTCGTATCCCCCAAAACCATCTTCAGCAAAAGCAAAGGCTTTAGGCTCGAAAGTCATATTTCTACCGGCCAAACGAAAGGCATGAATTTTTGAAAGGTATTCCGAGGTTTTTTCACTTTCCTGTTGCTCAGAATCCGAGATAGCTCCCGAGGATATTCTGCCATAAATCATATCCGGTGCACTTGGCTGAGAGTTGTAAGGTGAGTCATATATACCATTCCCATCTCTGTCGAGCCAGGTATCCATATCTGCATAATAGAGGTCTGTAGGCACAGTTCCACTTTCCCTAGGATTTTCCCAGTAAGCAGATGGAATTGATGGAGCAGAACCTATAATTACAAATCCCTTATAACCTTGATTATAATATCCTCTGATTACTTCCTTCAAGGCATTAGGGGTTTCACAAACATGGAAACTTGGGTCTCCAGTATAGTTACTGTCCGGTACGTTGTTAACTTTTATGAGTGTAGGTGACCAACCCTCATTTGCTAAATCAGACATGTATGTATTTAATTCACTTTGACAAGCACTATTAATTTTACTGCTTGCAATTACCAGAAAACCATTGGTGGGATCAGAAACAGGTTCAGCCCCCCATATTTTAATGTTATTTATGTAAGCTGTTGTTTTGCTCCACTCGGTATAACCGGTATTTGTTAAGCTGAAAGAATAATCATTTGCTTGGTTGTAATTTGATCCGTCTGCTTTAGAAATATTGGCTTGAAGCTCAATGCTTGTATTTGAAGGCAGAAACATGTTTGCCGGAAAGTGTATTTCCAGATAGCTATCCGCATTGGCAGTGGGTGCGGTCATGTCTGCAAAGCTACCTGTTACTCCTGAAACATTACAATTGAAGTTCTGTGTACTATTACTGTCTTTAGTAAAATAGTATCTAATAGTAACTGCTGACATGCTCAAAGTGCTTGAGCCATTATTGATAATTTTAAATTTAGGGGATATAGTTGCTGTTGTTGGAGTGGTATTTTCCATATACATCTCAACTTTTAAAGCACCTGCAGCATTAACAGGTTGGTTTGTAACAAAGGCAAATAGCTGGAATAAAAGCAGAAATGCTAAGGTTGCAGAAATGATTTTACTTCGTTTTTGCATAAGAATCTCCTTTAGTTGAACTAAGTAGTTTTATTTATTGAAAGCTGGCCAGCTTTCAATTCAAATTTAGATTATGCGTAGTGCAGCACTACAAGTTATACGAGTGCAAAAAAATAATACAGAATGTTTAGTTGAAACAGTTCTGTATTATTTTTTTTAAAGCTATATAATTGTTCAAACAGACTTTATCTTTCTTCGACGGTTACATCGTCAAATGAGGCAACCCCTCTTGCATAGTTGGATGCATCACCAAGCCTGCAATAAATCTTTGCTGTTGTATTGCTGCCTGAGTTGAAATCAACATATATCTGCGTCCATTCATTATTTGTATCGACGACGGAATTGGATACCGCAAGGCCTGTTCCTGAAATTACAGCAAGATTTGCGCCCACAGTTCCTGAGATTATGTTTTGTGTTTTTACCCAAGCACTAAAACGATAGTCAGTATTTGGAACAACATTTATATCGTTATTCAAATAAGAATAATTTTCAGCCTGGCCGGACAGGATACCGACTGAATGCACACCGCTATGCGGTTGGTTATTCAAAACAGTTATTGAATTGGTATCAGATGTAGTATTACGGCTATAGAAATTCCATCTGGAAGCTCTAGTAGACATGTCCTGCTTAGGAATTTCAAATCCCAGATTGTAATCCTTTTCCAGATGAATATCGTCAAACCATGCAGTGTCGCCATCTGTAAGCCTACATTGTATTTTCATGCTGGTGTTGTTTCCAGAATACCAACGTAAATACACTGGAGTCCAGTCTTGAGTACCCACTATCGAATTACTAAAGTTAATGGTAAATGTATTATTTCCAAGTATGGACAAACATGCACCCTCGTTTACATTAGAGGCTTTAATATATCCGCTAATTAAATATTGGGTATTTGGCTCTACAGTTGTATTAAGCTCATAATAACCGGGATTGTTTCTGGTTATTTTTGCTGAGTAATTTCCACTATGCTTAACTATCGTATCTAATGATGGGTCCCCGGTTAGAGTCCAGTCGGAAGGTGTACCATCAGTATTTAATGACTCAAAGCCCGGGTTAGTAATTTCCTGAGGGGATAAAGTCATTCTTGAAACATAAATAGTAAAGTTCTGTACATATTTATTAACAGGTTCACCCGAAAGGTCCTTGTTATAAGCAGTTACGGTTACATTATAGGAGTTTCCTGCCTGTGAGGCCTGAGGCACCCAGTCTATGGTCTTGGTGTTGCTGTCATAGGATGCACCATCCGGTAGTCCGGCAACATCCACAAAAACTGGGTCGTTTTCAGGGTCCGTTGTTTGAAAATTAATTTTAAATGGCTTATTTGGGTAAGCATTTACATCGCTAAGATCATTTGAGACATGAGGACACTTGTTTTGAGGATTAGAGAAATTATATTTCAGAGTGGGATCACCCAGGAGGATGTATTCAGGTTTTACATTAGAATAATTATTCTGAAATCTTGAGACTATATTTTTAAAGGCGGTGCCTATACAGTTGTCTTTTAGGTCTTCAAAATATTGTGGATCAGCATAAAAGGAACTACTGATTGTCATTCCTGTAATGTTATAAACATTTGATTCCCCTGTATTGCTATTTTTGTTGAACAGAAAAGCAGCACCCAGATTGTTTGTGGTAAAATCACAGGCTGAACAGGAATTAAGGTGAAGATAGTTCACTTTCACAGTTATGCCGTTAATATCACTTATACTCGGTTCTTCCAACACATCTGCATCCTCTGAACCGTTTGGATGGGTTGGAACAGACCAGCCTTCCTGACTTGCATGGATGATATTGTACCCCAGTCTATATCCACCCTGAAGAAGCTCCAAAAATTTGCTTTTAGTTGTTGATGATTTATTTGAAGTACTGTATATTTCTTTTTCTAAATTTGACAGTCCGGTTACCATTTGAGGTTCGAATCCTACAAAATCATCGTCAGCAAAACAAAAGGCTTTAGGCGCGAAAGTCATATTTCTACCGGCCAAACGGAAGGCATGAATTTTCGAAAGGTATTCCGAGGTTTTTTGGCTTGCCTGTTGGTCAGAATCCGAAATAGCCCCTGAGGATATTCTGCCATAAATCATATCCGGTGCACTTGTCTCAGAATTGTAAGCTGACTCATATAAACCGTCTCCATCTGAGTCAGCCCAGGTACCCATATCTGCATAAAAGAGATCTGTAGGTACGTTTTGATTTGAACCGGCAGTTGACTCCCAAAAAGCATTAGGAATTGATGGGGCAGAACCTATAATTACAAAGCCCTTATAACCTTGATCATAATATCCCCTGATTAATTGCTTCAGGGCATTTGGGTTTTCGCATACATGGAAACTTGGGTCTCCTGTATAGTTGCTGTCCTGTACGTTGTTAACTTTTATGAGTGTAGGGGACCAACCCTCATTTGCTAAATCGGACAGGTATGCATTTAAATCGCTTTGACATGCACTATTAATTTTACTGCTTACAATTACCAGAAACCCATTGGTGGGATCGAAAACAGGTTCAGAACCCCATAGCTTTATGTTATTTATGTAAGCGGGTGTTTTGCTCCACTCGGTATAACCGGTATTTGTCAAGCTGAAGGAATAATCATTCGCTTGGTTGTAATTTGAACCGTCTGCTTTAGAAATACTTGCTTGAAGCTCAGTGCTTGTATTTGGAGCAAGGGACATGCTTGCTGGAAAACTTATTTCCAGATAGTTATCCGCATTTGCAGTGGGTGCAGTCATGTCTGTAAAGCTACCTGTTACACCCGAAACATTACAATTGAAATTTTGTGTACTATTACTGTCTTTAGTAAAATAGTATCTAATAGTAACTGCTGACATGTTTAAAGTGCTTGCTCCATAATTGGCAATTTTAAATTTAGGAGCTATAGTTGCTGTTGTTGGCGAGGTATTTTCCATATACATCTCAACTCTTAAAGCACCGCCTGCAGCATTGACAGGTGAATTTGTAACCAAGGCAAATAGCTGGAATAAAAGCAGAAATGCTAAGGTTGCAGAAATGATTTTACTTCGTTTTTGCATAAGAATCTCCTTTAGTTGAACTAAGTAGTTTTATTTATTGAAAGCTGGCCAGCCGACAATTCAATTTAATAAATGATGCGTATTGCAGGACTTGAAGTTCTACGAAGTGCAAAAAAATAATACAGAATTGTTTAGTTGAAACAATTCTGTATTATTTTACCATTGAGTTCTAATTTAATCAAATATTTTTGACAAGCTATACAAAACTTAGAATTCAAACCAACACACTTTGTATCTATGGTCTAAAATTAAGCCAGTACTTTCTGCAGTTTTTTGTGATGCAATATTGTCAACCATACAGTCCCACCATATATTATAATTTTTAGAATATAGCTCATTAAAAAGTATATTTACTAATGTGCCGGCTAATCCCTTTCTTCTGGCTTGTTCCAAGGTTTCTACACCAATTGAAAAAGTTTTGTCGTACAAAAAGGACGTTATTGCAAAACTAACTATTTTTCCGGCATCTACGGCTACATATCCATATCCTAAGTTTAAATAATTTTCTGTAGAATCCCAGAACTGCTCAATGTAATCAATAAGGAAATCCGGATTACTTACCATATTTCCATTTTTTACAGAAAGTATAAAACTCTCGTCTATCTTGTGTAAACAATAGGGCTTTGGGATTATTACATTATGAATACTTTGAGAGCTTCCTACAGACTTATACACATACTGCCAGTTCTCTTTAATTTCCCTGCATGATAAAGCATTATAAATAAAGGGAAACCATTCTTCCGTGTCTGCTGAAAACTCAAGGAAATCCAGCTTTTTGTCTTTAAGAAAGTTGATAATAGTGTTATCAATAAAATTTTGCAGTTCATTGTAAAAAACCTGATTGTTTACACACCCCATAAATTGAAAACATTCTAGCCCATCTGACCATACTATTGCCGAAGAAGGATTTTCCAAGTCATCAACCCATACTCTTCCTGGATTGTTACCAACTACAACTCCGGCAAACATCATATCACTATAACTGTTTATTATTTTATTTGCTAATTCTTTTTCTCTTTTTAATAACTCATACATTGAAATTCGCTCCCATGCATTATTCTATTTGTTTGAAATAACATTTTATCATCCCTCCCTAATTATATTCCACATAAAATAAAAGGAGCCTTAAAACCAACTCTAAATAAAAAAATTAGTTAATGAAGAATATATAAGCAGGAATTTTTACATCAGTGTCGAATTATAATGAAAAATGCACAAAAAAGTCGAATAACATTCGGGGGTATACAGAAAAATAAACAAAGCTACAAGAAATGCATGGGACAGATATATAACTAAGTCATCGAAGAACCGGGAGGAAAATTATGCAACAGAATTCATTATTGAATCATGCAAAGAAGGTTAATAAGATTTTAAACTGGGTATTTTTTGCACTGGGATTTGTTATGGTAATTGCAGGCATCGCTACACGTACTATTGCTTCAAGTAGTATACCTCTTGCTATAACAATTGTGTCAGCATTTCTGGCTTTGTTTTTAAGGCATAAGAAGAAGGACATTGCGGCTAGTTATGTTATAGTTATATCAGCTCTAGCACAGGCACTCCCATTACTAGCCATGATGGGCAGTAATGCTTTTATTATGGCTATGTTACCACTTACTGTTACTGCGTTATATTTAAATAAAAAGATTTTTATTTTTGTTGGAAGTATTATTA
This sequence comes from Bacillota bacterium, assembly GCA_023436485.1. Taxonomy (GTDB): domain Bacteria; phylum Bacillota; class Clostridia; order Acetivibrionales; family DSM-1351; genus Ruminiclostridium. The sequence continues at coordinate 7,790 of JAEZIU010000303.1, forward strand.
ATGCCGTTGTGATTATATTACAACTTGTAACGCCAGGTACCAGCATAATGGCTTACTTATTTGCTGATGTCTTCCAATTGATTATAACGTTTGTATTATTCTTATTAGTAAAAGATGGTGGAAAGCTGATACAGAATGCTAGTGAAAATGCAGAACAAGCAAATAAATTTCTAGAAGAGCTGCAAAATACCATGAATGTAGTTAAAACCGGCACATCAGCTTTAAATAGTGATATCTCCAATGCTACTGAAAATCTTGAAATAGTACATGAGATTAGCAGTTCTATAACAATCGCTACAAAGGAAATTACTACGGGTATTGTGGGGCAAAGTTCTAGTGTTACTCAAATTAGCCGGATGATAAAAGACGCAGATAATAAAATCTCTGAGTTGACAGAGGTTTCAAATCAATTAGTAAACGTTTCAGTCAATGCAAGTCAAGTTGTAACAGAAGGTTCAGAAAAGATAAATACTATGGATAAGCAAATGAAGATAATCAACCAAGCTGTTACAAAGTCCTATGAGACAGTTCAGGAACTAAATGAAAATATGGATGAAATAAACAATTTCCTTTTAGGAATAACACAAATAGCAGAGCAAACTAATTTACTTGCTTTAAACGCAGCAATTGAAGCTGCCAGAGCCGGAGAGTCGGGAAAAGGTTTTGCAGTCGTAGCTGACGAGGTAAGAAAATTGGCTGAACAAAGTGCAAATACTGTTAGGCAGATATACGAAATTATCAATCAAATAAAAGAAAAGACTAAAAATGTTATAGACGAAGTTAGTAGAGGTCAGATGGCTACTCAGGATGGTGAGAAGGTTGTAAAGGTTGTAAATCAGAACTTCGAAATGATCCAGTTATCTTTCAAGGATATTGACAGGTACATATCTGACGAAATCAGTAGAATCGGAAACGTTGCTGATGTATTCTCCAGCATTAATGTGGAGGTTGAAAGCATTGCTAGTATTTCAGAGGAGCAAGCTGCTTCAACAGAAGAGTTATTATCAACTTTAGAAGAACAAAATTCAAATATTGAAAATATGTATGGTTTATTTCAGGGGATTAAAACTTCCAGTGATAATTTACAGAGTATAATTAAATAAGTATACAAAATTGTTATGAAAAGCCCAAAGTTTGACTCGGTTACTTTGGGCTTTTAAATTTTGCTGTGTCATTTAATTTTAAAAACTTCTTCGATGATGTCTAAATTTTCATCTATACTTCTCTTTCCATCAACGACCATTGTTGGATATCCTAATTTCTTTGCGTCTTTTAACACTGATTCGGCAAACAAGTAATCTCTTTTCATCCAGTTTTCAAAAGCAAGCTCCTTGTTACTGCATCCCTCTAAATATTCCATAACCCACGGCCTTTTTGAATACATCTCATACTGAAATTCGTTTGTAGGAACAATACATATATAATTTGACTTACCTACTTCAATTTCGCCCATTAATTTTGGCAAAAATGCTGCACCTTCTGTTATAATTGGAACTTCACTATTGAGATTATTTAAATCCTCCAGTATAAATTCGATCATTTCATTATAAATTTCTTGTTCTTCCAGGTTTTGAACCTCCGGCTCCCTTAGCCATATCTCATCTAATGACATCTCTGCAATTTTAGATAATATAGGTTTTCTCAGCTTTGCACCTTTATTAATATAAACCTCTAGCAAGTCATCTACTTTGAAATATTGAAAGTTATACTTCTTGGATATTATTTCTGCGACTGTACTTTTCCCACAACAAGGGGAACCTCCGATATAATATATTTGTCTCATATATTTCTCCTACTTTTAATGCTTATTATAACTACATTGTACCATCAATACAAATATAAGGAAAACACAGGTTTTTTTCTTGACACCTTATAACGGTGTGTATATACTGTATATGTAACAACAATAACAGTAGTAACAATTATAACATTCAGAGTCGCAAAAGTAATAAGCAGGAGGGAAAATTGAAAATCATAATTTCCAATACATCCGGAGTACCCATATACGAACAGATAAAAGAACAGATAAAAAGCTCAATCCTGTCGGGTGAAATTGAAGAAAACCAGTTGTTGCCGTCACTGAGACAGCTTGCAAGGGAACTGAAAATCAGCGTGCTTACAACGACCAGAGCATACACTGAGTTGGAGCAGGAGGGTTATGTCACCAACGTACAGGGCAAAGGCTGCTATGTACTGGGGAGAGGCTCTGAACTGATTCGGGAACAGCTTTTAAGGGATATAGAGGAAAATCTGTCCGCTGCAATAAAATCCGCCAGAAGGGCAGAGGTGTCAGAAGAGGATCTTGTTAAAATGATGAAAATTCTTATGGAGGATGAGGGATATGAATAACGATATAGAAATAAGAAACCTATGTAAAAACTTTGATACTTTTAAACTAAGTAATATCAGCTTTTCTTTACCCCAAGGATACATTATGGGTCTGGTAGGACCTAACGGTGCGGGGAAAACCACCACTATCAAGCTTATGCTTAACATGCTACAAAAAACATCCGGGGATATAAAGATTCTGGGATTGGATAGTATTGCCCAACAGAACAGAATTAAGGAAAGTATAGGTGCAGTATTTGACACGAACTATTTTGTTCAGGATTGGACTGTAAAAGAAGTTGAACGCTATGTAGGTATGTTTTACAGTACTTGGGATTCAGCTAAGTATAAATCTCTTATAAGCAAATTCGGATTAAGCCTTGATAAAAAGGTAAAAGATCTGTCAAGAGGAATGCAGATGAAGCTGATGATATCATGTGCATTATCCCACGATGCAAGGCTTTTGATACTCGATGAACCGACAAGCGGACTGGACCCGGTGGCAAGAGACGAGCTTCTTGATATAATGACAGAATTTATAGAAAACGGCAAAAGAAGTATATTGTTTTCCACACACATAACCTCAGACCTTGATAAGATTGCAGACTACATTACTTTTATAAACCAGGGAACCCTGTTTTACACGGGAACTAAGGATGAATTTATTGACGGCTTCAGAATGGTCAAGGGCGGTAAAACCGATATTACCTCGGAACAGGAAAGTAAAATTATTGGCATAAGAAAGTATTCCACAGGCTTTGAAGGTCTGGTTAAAACCGAGGACTTGAGGTTCTACGGAAACCTAGCCTGTGAACCTGTTTCCATTGACGATATAATTATTTTTACAAACAGAGGGGGTAGGGACAATGACTAACATTCTGAAAATTGTAAAACTGGATTTTGCATTAATAAAACCATATATTAAAATTATTTTTATTGCATTGTTATCACCATTAATCGTAATGTACACCATGAGAGATATGGTTTCGGGGATTTTATTTTGCATGTGTTTTATGGCAATGACATCGGGCTATACCTTCTCAGTTGCCGAAAAGAATGACCTTGGGAGGCTTTACGGTCTTCTTCCAATAAGCAGAAAAGATATTGTTATGGGAAGGTACTTTTTTATCATTATACAAGGAATAATTTTAAGTTTATTCGGTGTATCCGCAAACGCTATTATATTGACTATCATAAAGGTGAAATTTACGTCCAGCGATATTTTAATGGGGATTAGCATAGGCCTGATAACTTACTCTTTCTTTACAGCTATACAGCTACCATTCTTTTTCAAGTATGGTGGAATAAAGGGGAGATTTTTCTCATTCCTGCCTTTCCTGGGGATTTTCTCAATAAGTGAAGTGGCAAAAAGACTGAGTCCTGATAAGCTGGCAGAACTGTCATCAATAGCAATACTAAATAACCCGTATGGATTACTTATAGTAAGTATCTTATTTGGTGTACTTTCGTACGGTATATCCGAAGGGATATCACAAAAAATATTCTGCAGATTGGAATAAAATAAACGCCGGGCTGCATGTATTAATTTAATAATTCTGTTACTGCAACCCGGACAAAAGGATGTATAGCAAAAGTCAGAAGCACTGGGCCCGTCCCAAAGGGAGAGTCCCACCGATACACCTCTGTTATGCTATGGGTAAGTATAGCTTAAAAATATGACTATTTTATGGTGTTTTTGTGAAGAATTTATGTCGGGAAAAAAGGCTTGAAACCATTTGGGTTTACGTGTACAATATTACATGTATTCCGTGGAGAAGTACCCAAGTGGCTGAAGGGTCCGCACTCGAAATGCGGTAGACGGTTAATAGCCGTGCAAGAGTTCAAATCTCTTCTTCTCCGCCAAAAAGCACGCATAGTTTTGTACATGTGCGTGCTTTCTTTATGACCTAACAGGATTGAAATATACTGAACTTGAAGTGTTAATTTTTAATACTATACTTTACCCGACTGCCAAATCGTTGTGAAGCCAGCAGTCCAAGCTCCTGGAATTTTAACACAAAGCTGCGGATTGTGGCGTAGGCAGCGTTGCCGAAATCCTTTTCCAACTGTTTGGTAGAGAACTGATCATCCCCATAGGCTGAGAGAACAAAATTCCACAAGTCCCGCTCTTTCTCGGTGATTTTACCGTCTTTCATCGCAAGGGTAAAGATTTCATACACAGCCACCACACCGCTTGTAGCATCAATTTTGTCGTATACGTATTCCTTGAAGTATCGTATAAACGGAGTTATATCCAGCAGCTTGCTGATTTTGTAGTTTTCCTCGATGTCAAGGAAGCTGTTATAATACTTGTTTTTTGAGTTGTTAATGTGTTTAGAAAAAGCATAAAACAAGGTTGATGAAAAACCCTGTTGTACCAGATACCACAGGTGCAAAAGCCGAGCAGTTCTGCCGTTACCATCAAAATATGGATGCAAATAGGCAATATAAAAATGCAGCATACACGCCTTGGCAAGCTCAGGAATTTCGTCCTTTTGGTTTGCAAACCGAACCAACTCTGCCATATACTTCGGTAACAGTTTTGGGTTGAGCCCTTCGTGGTATGGCTTATCACCCACAATATAAACAGTGTCGTTCCGATAAAAACTACCCTCCGCCAGTTTGTCGTCACCTTCTAAAAAATCCTCAACAGACAGCATATACAGATGATGAAGGTTTTCTTCGGTGATTTTGTTTGTGGGGTCGCTAATGAATTCAAGTCCTTTTTTCATGCCTAAAATGCGGTCTTCTTCTTCAGTGGTGGGGGCAAAGCCTTGAAGAATTTTGCGAACGCTATCCCTGTTTGATTGAATATTTTCAATTTGCAGGGTAAAATCAATTTCTTCTTCCATTGCCTTTAATCCGAATAAGTCCTTGGAAGTGTTGGCGGTAAGTAACTTTTTCATAACGCTTGTGGGAATAAGACTTTGAATGGGCAGATACACACAGAACTGTCCAACAAAATCTTTGAGAGCTATTTGGTCATAGCTCATCTCCTTTAGGGTTTCCAGCATTTCCATAACGCTTTTGGGGGAATATTTATACTGCATCTTTTTGAGGTTAAAAAAATGCTTATCATTTATCATTTTAGCAAGCTCTTTAGTGTTCATGTTGTCATCGCCTTTTGATATAAAGTAGTATCAATTAGTATCAGCATAACATACAGTATTGCCAGTTTCAAGCAAAACAAACATGGATGTTTGATAATGAGTTAATTTTACTCACATAAAGAAGTTTGTTGAAACCCCAAAGCATTAAACTTGCAAACTATGCAAATAAAACATCTTAAATTAGATACTTATCATAAAAAAACTGAAATTTTGATGATATTTTCCTTCATTTTTATTGACATATTTATCCTGATGGTATATTATTTTGTTGCGAACAATGGCGTTCACAATACAGTATCGTTACTGCTTTGTGAACGTTTTTTGTTTCAATACTTAATAAAAATATTTTACAAAGGGGTAGAATAATGAAAAAAGGTTTATTTGTTCTTTTGTCAAGTTTTATTTTAACTTTGCTTATGCCTTTTAGTGCTTTTGCAAGCACCAACGAAGTAGTTGATGGCGTAAGACAGGTTCAGCAGTACAATTTCTCAATTAATATTTTAGCAATGCTGTTAGTAGGCTTCGGATTTTTAATGGTATTTGTTAAAAAATACGGTTACAGTGCAACAACCGGAACATATCTGGTTGTTGGTGCAGGAATTCCTCTTTACCTGTTGCTAAGGTATACAGGGGCCCTTTCTTTAGAATCAGTTAATCCTCAAACAATCAAAGGTTTATTATTAGCGGAATTTGCAGTTGCAGCCGCACTTATTTCAATGGGAGCAGTACTTGGAAGACTTCGTCTCTATCAATATGCCCTCATTTCGGTATTCCTTGTTCCTATTTATATGATTAATGAATGGCTTGTACTTGACGGAGGCCTTGGAATAACAAAGGGATTTGTGGATGCAGCAGGTTCAATCGTTATCCATGCTTTTGGAGCATATTTTGGATTGGGTCTTGCTATTGCACTTACAAAGCAAAAACATATGGACCATCCTATTGAAAGCGATGCTTCCTCAGACAGGTTTTCCATGTTGGGATCAATGGTGCTTTGGATATTCTGGCCAAGCTTCTGCAGTGCCATAGTACCTGCAGAGCAATTTGAACAAACAGTCGTTAATACTGTTCTTGCATTATGTGGAGCAACAGTGATTACATACTTATTCAGTGCATTATTCAGAAAAGGAAAGCCGGCTATTGCTGATATTGCAAACGCAAGCCTTGCGGGAGGGGTAGCTATTGGAGCAACCTGTAATTTGGTTAGTGCACCAGTTGCCTTTTTGATAGGACTCTTAGCAGGAGCATTATGTGTTGTAGGCTACACTGTAATTCAGCCTAAATTGCAAAAGCTTTTAAAGATGGTAGATACATGTGGAGTTCACAACCTCCACGGAATGCCCGGTTTGCTGGGTGGAATAATTGCAATATTTGTTGTGCCTGAGGCAGCTAAAGCACAGGTAGCCGGTATCGTGTTTACTGTTGTACTGGCATTTGTGGGTGGTATAATAGCCGGTAATATAATACGCTTGACAGGTACAAAAGAAGCAGTATACGAGGATGCGGATGAATTTGAAGAAGCTGCATAAAGTATTATTAGAAAAAAAGAATATGACATACAGGTATTAACTGTATGTCATATTCTTTTTTTGAAGTTTGCGTATGTAACGCATATGAAAATTAAGACTTTCCTATCTGGACTATTTTGGGTGGTAAGCCAAATTTAAAAATATAGCAAACCTGATTAAATGATTTGAAAATACACAATATTTAATACATTAACAAAGCTATATTAAAGTAGAATGAATAGTTTAAAATGGATTTACGTCGACCAAGAGAAATTTAAATCGGGATTATACAAAACTGAGGTATAAATTTTAAATATTTCTTACTTGAGCCTTTTGCCCAGCATTTCCTAGATGCCATAACCGGGGATGCCTCAGCTGGGCTATGCGGCGGCCTAAAAATAAGCCGACGGACTACACGACGATAATACACTCTGCATTATTATGGGGTTAAATGATCACCTTATCCTTCTTTAATATTTTACTACATAAGTTTTACATATCTTGTTATAAAAATAACAATATAATAGATTACATATAAAATATGAATAATTCTTACCACCCAAAATAATCCAGATAAAGAAAATCATATATCATAGCTAATCTAATTAACTG
>JAEZIU010000138.1 GCA_023436485.1 Bacillota bacterium
GTACAAGGATCAGTTCCTTTACCTAAGACCTCTACCTCGCCCATGGTGTTAATTTTTCCAATTACTGTACTTACCTTGGAAGTACCTATGTCAATTCCTACAATGATATCAGACACCAAACTGACCCCCTAAAAGTGTATCTTTAGTGCTTTACATGACATTCTATATTAAATATCCTCTTTTACTATATTATCTTTTTTAATCATTTTATTCAATAGATATCTTCTAATTAAAGCAAAGTTTAAGAAAAGTCTGTTACCAAAGGCAAAAATGGCTGCAAAGTATATTTGTATTCCCAGTTTGTCTCCAATATAAGCAAGACCTGCAGCAAGCAAAGCATTTCCAAAAAATCCGGACAGGAATATTCTCATCTCAAATTTTTTGTTTATTGATGCAACTATTCCGCCAAAGACAGAGTCTAATGCAGCAAGTATAGCTACAGCCACATATGTAAAATACTCTGATGGTATCGTTATTGGAATAAACATTCCTGCAATTATTCCCAGAATTAATCCTAAAATCGGTATCATATTAACCTCCATGAGCCGCAGTAGTATGTATTTTAATTATTCAACCGGAGCAAAGAACGGATGGGTTCCTGTTGTGAAATCCAATGTTCCCTTTTGCTTGGCAGTAATATTATTAACAAATAACTGTCTGAAGAAACCTATTTTGTAATCCAGATCATCCATATCACCAAACTTTACGGTAACCCTATTTTCAAATACAGCGGTTACCGTGCCGGGGTCTGACATATTAACTGCTGTCAGCTTTCCGTATAGTTTCAGTTTAGAATCCTTATCATTCTTTGAAAGTGCATTACAAAAACTCATTAAGTCATTCAGTGTATCTTTATTTTTAAATTTTACATCTTGTCCCAATTTAAAGCTATCCAACGAATTACCTATTATTTTAAAATATCTCTTTTTTTCATTCTTATTTGTAAGAACCTCCAGTGCATACCCCTGTTTATCAATCAACAGGCTTGTCCCTTTATTGTCAAGTATACAAAAAGGTGTTCTCTCCGTTACCTTTATTTTTATGGACTTTGGTAGGGAAGGTCTTATACTGATGGAGCTTATGTAAGGCATAGACAAAGAAACTACTCTTTCCTTGTCTCCAAACTTGAGAGTTAATAGATTCTTTGGTTTCTCTCCAAGCATTTTGAACACATTCTGACCTGTAACAAGCCCTGAACGCAGAATTATTTCATTGGCCTGGTATTTTTTATTCCCGGTAACCTTTATGTTATCTACTATAAAAAGTGAAGATCGGGCAAATAAAACAACTGCCGTCACAATCAAAATAAATGCAAATAACTTTTTCAGCCTTCTTACTTTAAATCTGTATTTTTTTTTCTTTTTATCTTTTGTAGTTTTTATATTTTTCTTTTGACTATTATTCATTCTTTTTATACCCTTATAATTTTAGCACCTAAAGCTGACAGTTTATCTTCAATTTTGTAGTACCCTCTGTCAATATGCTCAAGTCCTGTAACTATAGTTTCTCCTTTTGCTGCTAATCCGGCAAGAATCAAAGCCGCACCTCCGCGTAAATCCCTTGCTACAACCTGTGCACCGTTAAGGCCATCAACACCTTTTATCACAGCCACACGACCGTCAATCCTGATGTTTGCACCCATCTTTATGAGTTCGTCAACGTGTTTGTATCTGCTTTCAAATATTGTCTCAATCATAATGCTGGTACCTTTACACATTGAAAGCAATGTCATAAGCTGTGCCTGCATATCAGTCGGGAACCCCGGATAAGGCAATGTTCGTACTACTTCAATTGCATCTAACCTTGTTCCGGCACTCACCTGGATGTCATTCCTTTTTATGGAGATCTGACAGCCTATGTCCCTTAACACCGCTGCAATTGATATGATGTGTTCCGGTATAATGTTTTTTATTGTTACATTGCCGCCTGTAATAGCAGCTGCAACCATATATGTACCGGTAATTATTCTGTCTGGTATTACAGTATGCTCAACATTGTTGGGTTTTTTCTCAAGACCTTTAATTCTTATTACACTTGATCCAGCTCCGGTTACCCTCGCTCCTATTTTTTGAAGGAAGTTCTGCAAATCTATAATCTCAGGCTCTTTTGCTGCGTTTCTTATAACAGTGTCTCCCTGTGCATAAACAGCAGCTATCATGGTATTTTCCGTTGCACCTACACTCGGATAATCAAGGTAAATATCGCATCCCTTCAGTCCTTCTGCCTCGCATAATATGTAACCGCCGCTATTATCATCTATTTTTGCACCAAGGCTTCTTAATGCTTTCAAATGTAAATCAATAGGTCTTGGGCCTAATTCACAACCACCTGATTGTGTTACTCTGCTGGCATTGTGCTTTTATAATTATACCATAATGTAATATTACCAACAATGCGATATAAAACATAAGAAAATTGTTAAAAATCATGATATAATGTTTACTAAAAGTTATTTAATTTTTGGTCTTAAAACTACTTAGGAGAATATATGAACTTCAGAAAAATACTGACAATAATAATATCAAAATTAACCATAAGAATACTCAGAATACTGAAAAAAGGCGGTACAACCTTGCCCGGTAAGGTTGCGTTCAAACTGTATCCTGATATTCTAAAATCAATAGCAAAAGACTTTGAAATAATCATGGTTACGGGAACTAACGGTAAAACAACAACTTCAAGAATTATTGAAGAGATTCTAAAAAACAATAATGTTGATTACATAACCAACAAATCAGGTGCAAATTTATTAAGCGGTATAACTACAACTTTTATACAGGCGGTTTCTCCTTTGGGAAATCCCAAACACAAGACAGCACTTATTGAAAGTGATGAAGCAGCGTTTAATCAGGTTACAAAGCATCTCCAACCCAAATCTGTAGTAGTTACCAACTTTTTCAGAGATCAGTTGGACAGATACGGAGAACTCTATTCTACACTGAATGCTGTTAAATCAGGTTTGGACAGGCTGGATGAAAAAACCGCCCTTATACTTAACGCTGACGACTCAATGTGTGCATCACTTGGGCATGAAACCAAGAAGCCGGTATTTTACTATGGTTTTGGGGAAGCTGCCAGTCAACAGAACTCTGAAAATATTAATACTGATGCCATGTTCTGTATTTTTTGCAAAGGAAAATACCAGTATAAAAGCCATGTGTACGGCCATTTGGGCGGGTTCTATTGCCCGGAATGTGGATATTCAAGACCTGAGGCCGACCTTGAATGTATTGGTATCGAAGAAGCCGGAAGCAGCTATACAACTATCAAGTGGAAATGTTCAAAGGCGTTAGGCACTGACGAGGCTGAACATACAACCCGGATTAATCTTCCCGGCCTCTATAATGTATATAATGCAATGGCTGCAGCAGCCTGTGGTTTTTCGCTTGCTTATAGTCCCCAAACGGTGCAAAAATCCTTGGAATCCTTTGAGTGTGGATTCGGGAGGATGGAAACCATTAATGTTGGTGACAAAACCATTAAGTTGATTCTAGTAAAAAATCCTACAGGCTTCAATCAGGTACTTAACTTCCTGACACTTGACAGCCAGCCCCTGAATATAGCCTTCCTTATCAATGACAAGTTGGCTGACGGAACAGACATTTCGTGGCTTTGGGATGTTGATTTTGAACATTTGAATACTGTGGAGGACAGAATCGTCAATCTTATAACCTCAGGTATAAGGGGTGAAGATATGGCTGTACGTCTTAAATACAGCGGCCTCGATACAAGAAAAATTAGAATTATTAAAGACTTTCAGAGGCTTATAGATGAGGGATTAAAGGCCGTGCCAGCAGGAGGATGTTTTTATATTCTCCCTACTTACACAGCTATGCTGGATATCAGAAGTATTCTAAAGAAAAAGTTTAACTTAAAGGAGTTTTGGAAATAGATATGTATCAATTAAAAATTTGTCATTTATACCCTGACCTCTTAAATACTTATGGAGACATGGGAAACATACTGGCGTTACAAAGACGTGCTCAGTGGCGTGGATTTGATGTATCAGTAACCAATGTAACAATAGGGGATAGTTTTGATTCAGAAGAGTATGATATTGTTTTTCTCGGAGGCGGTCAGGACTATGAGCAGGAAATTATCCAAAACGATGTATTGACCCAGAAGGGAGTCGAGATTAAAAACGCCGTAGAAGGAAATAAGGTATTCCTATGTATCTGCGGAGGATATCAACTCATGGGAAAATACTATAAGACCTGGGACGGAAAAGAGCTTGAATACTTGGGTGCACTTGATTTATGGACAATCGGCGGCAAGGAAAGAATGATAGGAAATATTGTATTTGAGAGCGAGCATATTTCAGATAACGGTTCTCCTCTCAAAATCGTAGGGTTCGAGAATCATTCAGGGCGTACCTACCTGGGTGATAGCGTTCGTCCTCTGGGTAAAGTTCTTTCAGGCAATGGCAACAACGGAACGGATGGGTTTGAAGGTGCGGTTTATAAAAATGTTTATTGCTCCTACTCCCACGGGAGCCTCCTACCTAAAAACCCACTTTTGGCAGATCACCTGATATCAATAGCTTTGAAACAAAAGTACAATGATTTTGAGAATATCTCTCCATTGGAAGATACCTTTGAAAATGCAGCGAGAGTTACCATGATCCAAAGAATATTGAAATAGTTATAACTATCAAAAAACATTTGACTTTTGAATATAGTGCATGTTACTATATTCGTAATACAATATTTGTAAGTAAATGTGATGAATGGGAAAAGTAAATCGTATGATTCTTTAAAGCGAGCAATGGTTTGGTGAAAGCATTGCAGGATAGTATTTTTGAAGTTCTCCCATGAACAGTTGGCTGAACCTTTTATGTAGGTCAAACCGGGTCTTTCCCGTTACAGAAAGAAGTGTATCGGAAGTTTTGTTTATTTCCCGTACATGATTGAGTGGGTTTTTACCAATTTGGGTGGTATCGCGTAGGCTATAAGTCTTCGTCCCTTGTATATAGGGATGAGGGCTTTTTTGTTTTAATAAACCCTAAATGCTAACTAGTTTACTTGAGACATTTGTATTACAAAAATTATTTCAGGAGGGTTAAATTTATGATTATTGTCATGAAACAAAGTGCAACGGTAAAGGACATTGAAAACGTTGAAAACCGGCTGTTGGAACTGGGTTTTAAAACCCACCCTATTCACGGAGATATCAAAACAGTAATTGGAGCAATCGGAGATAAAAGGCTTCTTAATGTTCACGCTGTTTCGCAAATGCAAGGTGTTGAAACTCTCGTCCCTATTATGAAACCTTATAAACTTGCAAGCAATGAACTTCAGCATACACCTACAGTTATAGATGTGGGTGGTGTAAAAATAGGCGGTGAAGAGATTGTTGTAATGGCCGGGCCGTGTGCTATTGAAAATGAAAAGGATTTTGTTGATACTGCAATCAGTGTAAAGGAAAGCGGAGCTAAAATCCTAAGGGGTGGTGCTTTCAAGCCACGAAGTTCTCCTTACGCCTTTCAAGGACTTGAGGAAGATGGTCTTAAAATAATGGTTGCAGGACGTGAAGCAACAGGCCTTAAACTGGTTACCGAAGTTGTGGATACCAGGGATGTAGAACTTGTGAATAAATATACAGATATATTTCAAATAGGTGCTCGGAACATGCAGAATTTCAGGTTGTTAAGTGAAGTTGGCATGACCCGCAAGCCTGTTCTTCTAAAGAGAGGTTTGTCGGCCACTATTGAGGAATGGCTTATGGCTGCGGAATATATAATAGCTGAGGGAAATCATGAAGTTATTCTTTGCGAAAGAGGTATACGTACTTTTGAAACAATAACAAGAAATACCCTTGATTTAAGTGCAATCCCTGCTATTAAAGATGTTTCACATCTTCCGGTTGTTGTTGACCCCAGCCATGCCACCGGTAATTGGAAGTATGTCCCTGCACTTGCAAAGGGAGCAATAGCTACCGGCGCAGACGGTCTTATAATTGAGGTTCATCCCAATCCACCATGCGCATTGTGCGATGGTCCCCAATCACTAAGGCCAGAGAGATTCAAAAGCCTTATGGATGAATTGAGATTAGTAGCTCAAGCAGTACAAAGAACCCTTTAATCCATACAAAAAAAGGATAGCTTCTGTTTGACTCAGAGCTTTCCTTTTTTATTTGTTATAGTTTTTATTGTTGTTTATACTATGTATTCCAAGTCGATAGGTTTATATATAATACCGTCATCGTCTTTCAAAATAACCTGCATACATTCAACGCCACCGTAATTGAGTTTATCTAATTCATTGAGTTTCAGATACACTAGAGTATTTTCGAATATTTTTATGTTTATTCTATCAAATATCTCCTTTTGCAAAATATCAACTATAGTTTTGATGTTATCAACTGCCGAATGCACTGATTTTGATTCTATGATAACCGGTATCCTGGAATTTGTAGGACTCAACAGCTTTACATGAAGTATTCCGGGATCAATAACATTTTGTGTAGGATATAGCAAATCTCTCTCAAATAGAAGTGAATGCATAACTCTTTCAACCTCCTAATCAGATAGTACATTTTTCCTTACACTATAAAAATATCACTATTTGTCATCATCGTAAAGCTTTTTATACATTTTATAGTATTTTTGTATTCTTGAAACATAATTCTCTGTTTCTTGAAATGGTATAATTCTCAGGTTCTTTCCATCATTACTTTTTTCAGGATCTTTCAGCCATTTAGACACATTACCGCTACCTGCGTTGTAAGCAGCCAGTGCTACCACAGTATCATTGTCAAATTGCTTTAACAGATTTGACAGATACCAGCAGCCAATTTTTATATTGGTTTCAGGTTCAAGGAGCATGCTCTTTTCAAACTCATTAATACCTGCTTTTTTAGCAGCCCATTCCCCTGTACTGTCCATTATCTGCATAAGGCCCTTGGCTTCTCTTGGAGAAACAGCCTGGGAATTAAAACCGCTTTCCGCTTTTATAACTGCATAAACCATATAGTTATCAAGCTTATACTGCCGGGCATACTTCTCAACATACTCCGTGTATTCCAAAGGATATAAATATTCTAAAACATACCTTGAAGCAAATGTCCCAACTGCTGCTATTATAACCAGTGTAATTAACACACCTATAATTTTTATACCGCTTTTTTTCTTTTTCCTCAAAGACATCACCTTAACAGCCTTGCAAACTGACTTTCCACTTCCTGTCTAAGAATCTTCACATCATCATTATTATTGATAACTTTATTTGCGATACTTAAATACTCCTCATCGGAAATCTGAGATTGAATTCTTGAAACAGCTTCCTCGAAGGTCATGCCGTTTCTCTTCATAACTCTTTCAACCCGTATCTCCAATAACGCAAATATCGTCCAGACCTCATCACACAAATCAAGAAAGCCATTTTTTATAGGAATGGGTACATCAATAACAATAACTTTTGTCTGTTTAAGTAGCTGTTCTTCCACATTTTCTTTTATTTTTTGGGCAACATATTTATGCACAATACCGTTCAAAATCCTGAGTTTATTTTCATCATTAAACACTCTAGCCGCCAGTTCTTTGCGTTTTAGCTGTCCCCAATCATCAAGTATATCCTTACCAAACTCCTGTGTCAACTCTTGCAAAGCCCTTTTCCCGGGCTCTACGACCTCTCTGCTAATCACATCTGCATCAATTACAACAGCACCAAGTTCTTTAAGAATACTGCTTACAGTACTTTTCCCGCTTCCTATACCGCCTGTTATTCCCAAAATAAATGATTCACTATTTTGTTTCATACCAATTATCCCCATGTTTTACATCTACTGTTAAAGGTACTTTTAATTGTACTGCATTTTCCATACAATCCTTTAATAATATCGATACCTCTTCCAATTCAGATTTCTCGGTTTCAACAATCAATTCATCATGAACCTGTAGAATGAGTTTTGACTTGAGCTTTCTCTTTTTCAGTTCATTATAAACCTTTACCATTGATATTTTAATAATATCCGCCGCACTTCCCTGAATAGGTGTATTCATTGCCACACGCTCTCCAAAGGAACGCATATTAAAATTACTGGATTTAAGTTCGGGAAGATACCTTCTTCTATTATAAAGAGTTGTCACAAAACCAAATTCTTTACCTTTTTCAACGGTATCGCTCATGTACTCCTTAACCTTGGAATATTTGTCAAGATAGTCATCAATATACTTTCTGGCTTCCTTTTTTGTTACCCCAATGTCTTTTGAAAGGCTGAAATCACCAATACCGTAAACTATTCCGAAATTAACGGCTTTCGCCCTTGACCTCATTAGTGACGAAACTTCTTCCGGCGGTATACCGAATACCTTTGAAGCCGTAGTTGTATGAATGTCCTCATTTTTCATAAAGGCTTCTATCATATTGGGATCATCTGTTATATGTGCAAGTACCCTAAGTTCTATCTGTGAATAGTCGGCATCCAGCAGTACATAATCTTGGTTGGTCGGTATAAATACCTTTCGAATTTTTCTTCCCATTTCCAATTTAACAGGTATATTTTGTAAGTTAGGCTCGGTACTGCTGATTCTTCCGGTTGCCGTAACTGTCTGGTTGAAGTTTGAATGAATCTTGCCATCCTGTTCCACTATAGACAAAAGTCCATCTGCATATGTTGACTTGAGCTTCATCAACTGTCTGTATTCAAGAATTCTTTCGACTATCTCATGCTTGTAGGAAAGCTGTTCCAGTACCTCGGCATTTGTCGAGTATCCTGTTTTCGTTTTCTTTCCGACAGGCAGTCCCAGTTTTTCAAAAAGTATTACTCCCAACTGTTTTGGAGAATTAATATTAAAGGTCTCTCCAGCCTGCATGTATATTTCATTTTCCAGTATTATAAGTCTTGAATCCATTTCCTTTGAATATGCTTTCAGACCGTCAACGTCAACTTTGAAGCCCCTGAGTTCCATATCTGCCAGCACCTCTACAAGAGGCAGTTCAATGCTATAGTATAGTTCATCCTGACCGTTATCCCTTATAATAGGCTTCAGCTTCTGTGTTAGTCCAAATATGGCATTTACCGCAGCAGCACAAACCTCAGATGAACTTACATCCTGTCCCTGTTCAAGCCTTTTGCCATGTTTATCATACAAAATTTCAACTGGAGTTATACTTTGTTTTAGTTTATCTTCAGACAGCTCAGAAATTGTATAAGTGCTTCTGGTAGGTTCAAGTATATACGCTGCTATAAAAGTGTCAAATCCTACATTTTCAAGCTCTATTCCATGAGACTTGAGATACTTATAAAGATTCTTCAAATCGTGACCAATTTTTTCAATATCCTTGCTCTCAAATATTTCACGAAGTTCATTAACAGCCATTTCACAGGTTAATTTATCTGAGAAAATGATATTTGCAGGAGCATATTCCTCTTTACAAGCAAAAATGCAAATATGATCCAGATAGCTGCCTGTAGGATCAATGTGATAATACACTGATACCACACCGCTGAGCTTAATTACGCTTATATATGATTGTAGTTCACTTATTGAATCAACATCCACATGTTCAATTTTTAAAGCTTCAGTAGCCTCTACAAAAGGAGTACTTTCCAAACCGAACTTTTCAATTAATGTTTTAAACTCCAGACGCTTGAAGATACTGTACAATTTTTCTTTGTCAATTTCTGTTCTTGCAAAATCATTCAGATTCTCAACACCAGGTACTTTTCTGTATATAGTAGCCAGCCTTTTGCACATAAATGCAAGCTCTTTATTATTTTCCAGTTTTTCGCGAACGCCCTTCTTCTCCACTTTATCTATGTTTTCATATAATTCTTCTAAAGAATTAAACTTTTTAATCAGATCAAGTGCAGTTTTCTCACCGATACCGGGTACTCCGGGAATATTGTCAGATGTATCGCCCATAAGCCCCTTTACGTCAATAAGTTGGCCAGGTGTTACACCGTATTTCTCTATAACCTTTTCATAATCGTATTGATCAGTCTCGGTTTTATTTCCTCTAGTTACAGGAAGTTTTATTCTTGTATGGTTTGATGCCAACTGTAATGAATCCCTGTCTCCGGTCAGCAGTATTGTTTGCATTCCCTGATTTTCAGCAAACAACGAAACAGTTCCAAGTATATCGTCGGCTTCAAACCCTTCTACCTCAATCCTCGAAATATTCATGGCGTCAAGAACCTGCTTGATGATGGGAACCTGAACTGCTAACTCATTTGGCATTCCCTTTCTCTGAGCCTTGTATTGATCATACTCCTTATGCCTGAAGGTTGGAGCTTTTAAATCAAATGCTACGCAAACATACTTTGGGTTTTCATCCTGCAAATATTTTGAAAGTATATTTATAAATCCAAATACCGCATTTGTATATAATCCTTCGGACGTTGTGAGCATGGCTGCTCTGCTTAGTCCGTAAAAAGCCCTGTTAAGTATACTGTTGCCATCAACAACTAAAATTTTATCTTCCGAATCCATTTGTGCCTCCGCTGTTTATTTATCTGCAAAAAATATTCTTATTGTTATCATACCATTATTCTTTACAATCTCATCCAACTTTTGCGATAAATTATCTCTTTCTTTTTCCAGAGTCGATGTATCTTCACCTTTTATTTCCAAATCATCGATTTTTTTGGTAAGTTCATCTCTTTGCTTCTCAGTTTCTCTATATTGCTCAGTAATATTTTCTTTTGTAACAGGCAGCTTTATGCTAATGTCTAAGTTATATTTATCACTAGCCAACTGCTGAATTTTAGTAAATGAGTCCAAAGGAATGACATAATCAACATAGTTATTTTGAGCCGTAATAACTACAGTTGAGTCACCTGCAACTGACTCACTGCCCCCCAGCTCTGATATTAAGCCCTTTAAGGCTTCATGTTCATCTATTTTGTCCTGTGTAGCCAATTTTAAAGTCAGTTCAGCTGTATTTTCAAAATACTGCAGAGTGACAGTTTCTTCAGCAACTTTTGTTTCGTATAGTGACACAGTTTTCTCTTTTGGTTCTCCATCCGTTTTTTTTGTACTTTGACTTGACTTTAGTACAGCTTTGTTTTCACCTTTTTCCTCAAAGCCTCTTTTTTTAGGGTAATCTTTCACTGTACTCCTGCTATTGTCAGCTGTCAGTTTGTCCGATGATGGTTGGCTTTCATTAAACTGCTGTACTGATTCCTGTGTGGAAATAGCAGAGTCCTTTGCATTGTCCTTCATCGGGTCAGATGCAGGTATACCTGCTGAAATACCGGCAACCTGCCGGTTTAAATCTGTATGAGGAAGTAAGTTGTATGCCACTAAACATATTACCAGTACAGCAGCCGTTGACAACCCCGCAATTAACTTTTTATTATATATAAACAACTTGCCTTTATTTTCTTTTTGATTTTCCGCAACTTCTACCAGCCTGTCATGGAGGGAAGACGAAAAATTCTGTGGCAACATTATTTCGCCACTTTCTCTGCACAACTCTGTCAAAGCTAAAGCTTCCTTTACCTTTTGAGAACATTTACCACATTCATTTATATGCTTTTCAAATTCTACTTTTATTGTCTCTTCCAGCATGTCATCAATATATAAAGATACATAGTAATCTGATTCCTTGCAAAAATCCATTTCAATTCCCTCCTTTCAATTTATTTGACGTAATCGGTAAATAAATGTTCCTTATCCGTGCATAATAATTCTCTTAGTTCGTTTCTTGCCCTGCTGATTCTTGATTTCACAGTGCCTACGGGAATTTTCATTGTATCCGATATTTCATCATAGCTAAGTCCCATAAAATCACGAAGTATGATAACCAAGCGGTTATTATCGCTCATTTTATCCATGGCTTCTTTAATGGCCTGTTTCTGTGCATTGGTCTCTGCTACTTTTTCCGGCCCCGGAATATCTGAAACCAGACTGTCCTTCAGCTGTAAATCCTCAAAAGTACTTTGCTCTATTGAGATTACTTTCTTCTTCTTATTTTTTCTAATAAAGTCCAGACATACATTGGTTGCGATTCTGTAAAGCCACGTTGATATGGCGCAATTTCCCTTAAAGTCTTTTATGTACTTGAAAGCCTTTATAAATGTCTCCTGAGCCTGTTCATATGCATCTTCGGTGTTATTGAGCATCCTGTAGCAAATACTGTATACTTTTGAATAGTATGCAGTCGTAAGCTCTTCAAATGCCCCTACATCCCCGCTGCGTGCCTTGTGCAACAAGTTGTTTTCATTTATTATTTCCATATTTTAGATCCTTACTTTTTTTATAGATCTGAAATGCCATTGTACCCAATAGCCTTCACTATTGCAAGCCTTCAATAATCAAAATAATTATATCATAATAATGTACAACAAAAATGTAACTTTAAATTCATCATTTTGTATAATATTTACAACCTTTTATTTTTAACTTACAGTGTTGGAGGTTTTTTGTATTCTATATAGAATACATTACTGGAAACTAAATACAAATAATACATAAGAAGGAGTCCGCTATGATTAGTACTATTCTTGTAACTGATGATAATGTCCTGGACAATGCAATAATACGAAATTATCTTTACAAAGAACGTGTTAATATAGTTTCAGTCCTTAATGGACGAGAAGCTCTGGATATGGTAGAAAGCAGAAATGTCGATGTTATATTTCTTGATTTGGTAATGCCTGTTTTAGATGGGTTTGGGTTTCTTGAAGAATTCTGTAAAACGAATTTATATAAGGAAATACCGGTAATAATCACATCCGGTATAGAAATGGATCAAATTGAAAAAGTGTTGAATTACGATATTTATGACTTTATTTCAAAACCTATTAGTAAGATTAACCCAATGGTGGTAATAAATAAGGTCCGGAAAGCTATACAATTCAGAAAAATGATAAGTCAACTTAAATTACTTGAATCCAAAGTAACACACTCACCCGGATAGCTTATAGTCACTTTTCCTTCTCTGGCTAGTAAAGGACCCATCAATATTATTGATGATCTCATTTCTGCCGCGAGATTTTCAGGAACCTCTGTAGAAGATATTGTTGATGAATCTATAGTCACGACATTATCCTCTACTTTTACTTTGCAACCGATAGTCCTTAAAATTTCAATTATAACCTCTACATCCTTAAACATGGGACAGTTTTTGATGACATTCTCGCCACGATTAAGAATTGTAGCAGCTAATATTGGTAAAACAGCGTTTTTGGCACCCTCGATTCCTATTTCACCTTTTAATTTTTTACCTCCTGCGACTATTATTTTGCTCATAATAAAACACACCTCCGTCATGCCGGGACATTGTTGATATTTGTAATGTCACTTTTCTCACTCCTATTTCAAAGTTAATTATATAAGTTTTATCTCGATATATATGTAGCTTATAATAGCCCTATATAAAAAATTTAAATACAGATTTACTATCCTCCATCCCTGCAATATCAGTTTATGCGTATGTGAATAAAGTGTTACTCATGTTTAAATTACAATACAAGGCAGGCTACAGCCTGCCTTGTATTGTAACTTTATCCCATCTGTGATTCTATACCCTTAACCTTTTGTTGTGCTTGTGATATCTCCTGCTGGTTTGCATTTTGTACAGAATACCAACCTTTTTGGGACATCATATCAAAAACATGCTTCTGTTCATCTAAAGTTCTGGTCAATATACTCTTTGCATCGTTTCTAAGGGCTACATTGGAACTTTCCAGAATTAAATTTGTTAATGATGATGCCGCGAGCTTTCTTTCATTTAAAATAGATGTTATTATTTCCTTGTCTGTTAACTCTGCCATATTCTACACCTCCTATTGTTGACCTGCTGTGTTTATGTGCTTAATCAAAAGCTGTAAACCATTTTTCTCTTCACTAGCCATTTGGTTGCAAAGATTCTTTATCTGGCTGTCATTAGCCAGCTGTGCGCAGCCTTGCAAATACTTTATGTTGTTTTCACACATACTGATATTGTCCTGAATCAGCATCAGCTCTTTACTTGTAAGTGGCATGTCAATCCTCCCTTTTACTTTTTAAAGTTATTCAACTTAATGTAAGTTGAACTCAACTGTTATTTTATACAAATATAAATATCATATTCTTAATTAATAATAATCGTATGATAAAAAATAAGACCACAATTGAAATAATGGGAAACATATGGTAGTCTATGTAATTAGACATAATTACAAAAATACAATAAAAGCAGGTACTAACTAAATGAAAAAGGGAAAATTAAAAAATAAGGAACATCATTTGTTAAATATGGCTCCATCGAAACTTTTGGTTTTAAGCTTCGCCGTTTTAATACTGACTGGGGCAATACTCTTATCACTGCCATTTTCCTCCAGGTCAGGTGAATGGACACCTTTTATTAATGCACTGTTTACGTCTACCTCGGCATCATGCATAACAGGTCTGGTAGTTTATGATACTTATACTTACTGGTCTACTGCCGGTCAAATAATAATATTGTCATTAATTCAGGTTGGTGCTTTGGGGATTATTACCCTGGCAACCTTCTTTTCTCTGTTATTAAAGAAAAAAGTCGGATTAAAAGGGATGCTCATTGCACAGGAATCCATTAATGCCTTCAGTTACGCTGAAGTTCTGAGACTTGTTAGGAGAATAGTAACTACTACCATTTTGGTTGAAACAATAGGGGCGTTAATTTTGTCTTTGAGTTTTGTGCCAAAGTTCGGTGCCTTTGGCTTTTATATGAGTGTTTTTCACTCTGTTTCTGCCTTCTGCAATGCGGGTTTTGACATAACAAGCGGTGCCATTGACGGAAGATTTCTAAATATGACGCCTTTTAACAACGACCCTATAGTTATATACACTATTTCAGGGCTGATAATAGATGGAGGACTTGGATTTACGGTTTGGAGAGATTTGTATGA
>JAEZIU010000012.1 GCA_023436485.1 Bacillota bacterium
CACGGCAGTTAAGCATCTCAGTGCCGATAATACTTGGCTGGAAACGGCCCGGGAAAGTAGGTCTCTGCCAGATTTATATGAAAGCCTCAAGCTCATTGCTTGAGGCTTTGTTTTTTGTGTAACGAATGCCACACGTTCTACGTGTGGTCATGACTTCATTTTGTACATATTGACAAACGGAACCCCCATGTTTTAAAACATGGGGGTTCTAGTTATTTAGTTAAAAGTTTTACAGGTTAAATTCTTCTTTTATTGCTGTTGTTGCTTTATCAGTGTCCTTTTCATATATGAGATAGGATATATCAACTTCGGAGGTTGTAATCAGCTTGATTTCAATTTCATTTTCAGCCATTAATGTAAATACTTTTGCAGCTACCCCGGGTTTATCCCTCATTCCTTCCCCAAAAACACTAATTTTCGTACTGTCTGAGTCTATTTCAATTCGCAGGTTGGGAACCTTTATTTTAAGTGAGTTTAAAATAGCAATTACCTTTATTATGTTTTCAGCAAGTATACTAAAATAAATATTAATTTTTCCTTTATAGGGTGGACTTTGACTAATCATATCAATATTTATTTTTTCTTCTGCAATTTTATTAAAAATTCCCGCTATGAGAATCATATCATTTGGAAGATTATCCACTGCCACTAATGCTACATTGTATACGGTACTGATACTTGTAACCGGCAAAATGGTCATAATAATTCCTCCTTGAAGCATTAACATTAACTAATTGGTTTCAGAAATAAGCTCCGACATTGAATACAATCCCGGTTTTTTTGATGCAAGAAAGATGGAAGCCTTTAGTGCACCTACAGCAAATATCTCTTTTGATAACGCAGTGTGATTTATTTCTATTATTTCATCGTTTCCTGCAAAAATAACAGAGTGATCACCTACAATTGTACCTCCGCGCACGGCATGTATACCAATTTCCTGCTTACTGCGTTTCTTCCTTCTGGAATGTCTGTCGTACATATACTCACATTTCTCATCAAGTGAATCATTAATAGCGTCAGCAATGGCAAGTGCTGTTCCACTTGGTGCATCGATTTTTTGATTATGATGTTTTTCAACTATTTCTATATCAAATTGTCCTTCAAGGACCTTGGAAGCTTTTTTCACCAGATCAATAAGTAAATTGACTCCAAGTGACATGTTTGCCGAGAAGAAAACCGGTATTCTACCGGCAACAGAAGTTTTTAGTATTGTCACCTGCTCTGCTGACAAGCCCGTAGTAGCAAGTACCAGTGGTAAATGCTTTTCCTGAGCATACTCTACCAAAGGTGTAAATGCTTTCGGGTTTGAGAAATCTATTATTACATCAACAACTACATTACAGTCTGACAGTGATGTAAAAACAGGGTAGGGGTTGTTTATATTATCATTAATATCAAACCCTGCCGCAATCTTTAATTCAGGGAAATTATCAGAAAGTCTGGTAATAACCTGACCCATTTTTCCATTGCATCCACTTAATAGTATATTAATCATTAGCTTTTCCACATCCTATGTTTGTATTTTAGTTATGGCAATAAACCATACGTTACAAGTTCCGTTTTAAGTACTTCAAGATTTTTATCTGACATTTCAACCAATGGCAGTCTGCATCCACCCACATTCATTCCTATAAGGTTCATGGCAGCCTTAATTGGTATAGGGCTTACTTCACAGAATAATGCCTTAATAAGGTCAAGAGCTTTCAATTGAAGTTTTCTACTGCCTTCAATATCTCCCGAAAGGTATTTCGCAACAATATCGTGTGTATCCTTTGGTGCAATGTTGGCTAAAACGGAAATTACACCTTTAGCACCCATAGACAGAAACGGCACTATGGCTCCATCTTCTCCGGAATAAACGGTTATATTATCTCCACACAGGTTGATGACATCTCCTACCTGAGAAAGATTACATTCCTTTAAAGCCACAATATTATCAATCTTTGAGAGGGCCTGTATTGTTTCAGGTGCTATATTAAGATTTGTTCTTGACGGAACATTATAAAGCACTACAGGAATTTTTATGCTGTTTGCAACCATCTTAAAATGTTCGTATAAACCCTTTTGAGTGGTTTTATTATAATATGGGGTAACTGTGAGGATTGCATCAGCTCCAACATCTTCAGCATATTTACTGAGTGCTACGGCGTGAACAGTGTGGTTACTTCCTGTTCCGGCGATAACGGGTATTCTTCCGTTAACTTTCTCGACTGTAAATTTGATTGCTGCCTTATGTTCATCGTCATACATGGTGGATGCTTCACCTGTCGTACCACAAATAATTATTGCATCAGTACCTTCTTTAATTTGATACTCAATTAGTTCTGAAAGTTTATTATAGTCAGTACCTTCATTTGTAAATGGGGTAATAATTGCTACACCTGAACCCGTAAAAATTGGCTTTTTCATTGTTTCCACCCTTTCATAAAACAATATAATGTAATTAAAAAACGCCGGCAGTACCGCCGACGTCTGTTTAACAAATTATAGTAAAATATAATTAA
>JAEZIU010000036.1 GCA_023436485.1 Bacillota bacterium
CTTCAGGACTGGCATCACGAATAACTGTAGTATAAGTCGGCCTTGTAATTAGAAATAGTCCTACACCTACAGAGACTACCACAATGCCTGTTATAATAAAAATACGCGTTTTTTGAGATTTATCTAATCCCTTCCAGAAGTCAAGAAGCGGCTTGAGCAATCGAGTTAAAAATTCTGGCAAAGCTACCACCTCATCAATTAATTTATTTCATCATTAGTTTTCTGTTTTAATAGTAAACTAAAAATAAATTTACATAATACTAACAATTTTTACATAAATACCTGACTATATCTGCATTCTCATTATTTCAGAATATGCATCTAAAATCTTGTTTCTTATCTGCATGGTAAACTGCAGGGCAACATTAGCTTTTTCTCCAGCAATCAAAACTTCGGGAATATTATCCGTTTTGCCTAAAGCAAAATCTTCTTGTAAATTATTAGATTGATTTTCCAGATCTGACACCTTTGTAAGTGCTGATTTTAAGTAATCACCAAAACTTACCTCAGGCGTATTTTTATCGTCATTAATTCCTTTAAGACTAAAATTATCAGGTATTAATCGTTGAACGTCCCCTATCTTGTCTATTGCCATACCTTAACCCCCCTGATTTACAACTCCAACATAGAATATAAACTAAGTGTTTCGGTTATTCACATTTATTTACCAATCTCCAAAGCTTTCAGCGCCATGGACTTGGTTGCATTTACCGATGTTACATTGGCTTCATATGACCTCGTTGCTGAAATCATATTAACCATTTCGGTTACAATATCTACATTAGGCATGTTTACATATCCTTCTGCATCAGCATCTGGATGCCCCGGATCGTATACCTTTTTAAGCTCCGAAGGATCTTCCACAATACTGCTAACCCTGACTCCATTACCGCCATTGAGTTTGTTTGACGCACTTTCCAGAGCCTGAGAAAATGAGTTTGTATCTGTACGTTCTTCAAACACTACTTCTCTTCTTCTATACGGAGTACCATCCGCAGTCCTTGTAGTATTTGCATTCGCTATATTCTGAGAAATGGTATCCATCCGTACTCTTTGGGCAGTGAGTCCTGAAGCACTTATATCTAATGCACTAAATATACCCATAATCAGCGTCTCCCCTCTGAAATTACATTTTTAACCTTGCTATAATTATTGTTAATCATTTGGATCAGCGAATTATATTGAATGGTATTCTTAGCCAGATAAGCCATTTCACTATCAATATCTACATTGTTTCCATCAATACGCATGCTAGTATCAGAATTGTCCTGAGTAATTTCAGGCATAATCTTTTCAATATTCTTTGATTTTATAGGTATATGCCTTTCATCTGTTGTAATCCCCTCTAGCTTTTTGCTTTCAAGGGATTCATTCAGATACTGTTCGAAAGTAACATCCTTTCTTTTATAATTCGGAGTGTCAACGTTAGACAAGTTCTGGGATATAACCTCATTTCTGGTCCAAGAGGCGTTTAGAGATTTTTCAAGTAAATTACTCTTTTCATATAGTTTTTCTATCATAATAACCCCGCTCCCAACTTATAGCATATAACTACACAACTTTTTTATTAGCTAAATTCTAGCATATAAAATTTAAAAATACAATAAATAAAGCTCATTATTGTACTATATTAGGACTAATTCCCCAGACTGTAGTATACTTATAGTTCTACTTTTTTGACAAAATTGACAGAATTTTTTGCAATCTCCATATTTCTCTTTTTCTTATCCCTTATGGAAACAACTAATTCATCTATCCCATTGAATATACCAAAATTAACATTCATGGGCTGAAAATTCCTTATACTCCCATCAGATATATAATTACTTAATGCTCCTATTGCCGTATTCGGAGGAAATTCAATCTTTCCTTTTCCAATACATTGTGCAGCTGCATTAATTCCTGCAACAAAACCTGATGAAGTCGATTCTATATATCCTTCAACCCCGGTTATCTGTCCCGCAAAGTACAAGTTTTCGTTGTTTTTTAACCTATATGTGTTATCCAGCAGCCTAGGGGAGTTAATATAGGTATTCCTATGCATTACACCATATCTGACGAACTCTGTATTTTCCAGTCCGGGTATCAGTCTGAAAACCCTCTTCTGCTCAGGCCATTTTAAATGCGTCTGAAAACCAACGATGTTGTATAGAGTTGCATTTTTATTATCCTGTCTAAGCTGCACTACAGCATATGACTTAAGATTAGTCCTTTCATCCACCAGTCCTACAGGTTTAAGAGGCCCGAACCGCATGGTATCCTTACCCCTCATCGCCATGCTTTCTATAGGCATACAGCCTTCAAAGACCATATTTTTCTCAAAGTCTTTTACTTCAGCTGCTTCAGCATTAACTATGGCGTCATAAAAAATTTCATATTCTTCCTTGGTCATAGGACAATTTATGTAATCCTCGGAACCTTTTCCGTATCTTGCAGCCTTAAAAGCTTTATTCATGTTTATTGAATCATAGGTAACTATGGGTGCTGCAGCATCAAAAAAGTGAAGATATTCTTCACCGGTAATACCTTTTATATAATTAAACATCGGTTCTGATGTAAGAGGCCCTGTTGCAATAATAGTTATATTTTCATCAGGTACTGTATCCATTTCTCTATTAACTATTTCAATGTTACTATTTTCTTTAATTGCATTGGTTATATATTGTGAGAATCCTTCTCTATCTACTGCAAGTGCTCCTCCCGCAGGAACTCTGGTCTCATCAGCAGCTTTCATAATCAAAGAATCCATAGTCCTAAGTTCCTCTTTTAGTAGCCCCACTGCATTTTCAAGTTGATCTGAACGTAGGGAGTTGCTGCACACCAACTCTGCAAAATCATTAGAATGGTGAGCAGGAGTACTTTTTTCGGGCTTCATCTCATAAAGGGTTACAGCAATCCCCCTTTTAGCTATCTGGTACGCCGCCTCACAACCTGCAAGTCCTGCTCCTATTACATTTACTTTCTTATACATCTAAAGTCTCCTTAATTTTATGTCAATAAATAAAATTAACCGAAAGCAGACTTTTTTTACCTTCGGTTAACATTAACTATTATAATTATAAATAATTTTGTGTTAATATACAATGTGAAAATTGTTCTATTTACATAGTTATTTGGTATTATCTGTTGTTGGTTCCGTATTGCCGGTACACTTGTCGTTGCTGCATTTTAGAACCTTCTTTTTTCCGGAGGATTTTTGAAGCATAAATGCTCCACACTCAGGACACATTTCTTTATTCGGACTTGGCATATCCCAACTCATAAATGAACATTCCGGATTTCTTTCACAACCAATATACTTTTTACCTTTTTTAGTCTTTTTAATAAGTACCTTTCCCTTACAAAGGGGACATTCCACCCCAGCCTCTTCAACAATTGGCTTAGTATTTCTACATTCGGGGAATCCGGGACAAGCAAGGAATTTACCGAATCTCCCATGTTTAACAACCATAAATCTTCCGCACTTATCACATTGTACATCTGATACTTCTACAGGTAATTCAACATCACCTATTGATTCTTCGGCCTCTTTAAGTACTCCTGCAAATGAAGAATAAAAGTCCCTCATTACGGCCTTCCATTCTTTGTCACCATCCTCCACATCATCCAATTGGTTTTCCATTTGAGCAGTAAACTTTGTATCAACAATGTTCTCAAAATGGTTCTTCATTATGTCGTTTACTATTTTCCCAAGCTCTGTCGGTACTAATAACTTCTTTTCCTTTAGGACATAACCACGAGACAAAATAGTGGTAATTGTTGGGGCATAAGTACTAGGTCTTCCTATCCCTTTTTCTTCCAGAGCCCTTACAAGCGTCGCCTCTGTGTATCTGGCAGGAGGTTGTGTAAAATGTTGCTTTGGTGTGTTCTTTTTCAAGTCAAGAATATCTCCTTCATTCAGCTGAGGCAAGGTATTTTCCTTTTCATCCCGTTCTACGTCTTCATCCTTGCCTTCAACGTCATTCCCTTCAATGTACAATACCATAAAACCCGGGAATTTTACTTTTGACCCATTCGCTTTGAACATGTATTTTCCTACGGTAATATCAGCTGATACAGTGTCGTATATGGCGGATGACATCTGACTGGAAATAAATCTGTCCCAGATAAGCTTGTACAACTTGTATTGTTCCGCACTAAGGAATTCCTTTATTCCTTCAGGTGCCATATCCATATATGTTGGACGTATTGCTTCATGGGCATCCTGAGAAGCTGATTTGTTCTTATATGCTCTTGGATTTTCAGGTATATAATCCTGTCCATACTTTGTTTTAATATATTCTCTTGCCTCATTCTGTGCCTCTGTTGATATCCTTGTTGAGTCTGTTCTCATATAGGTTATGAGACCCACAGAGCCATGGCCTTTTATTTCTACACCTTCATATAGCTGCTGCGCAACCATCATTGTCCTCTTTGTTGTATATCCCAGCTTTCTGGAAGCTTCCTGCTGTAATGTACTTGTAATAAAAGGTGCTGCAGCTGCCCTTTTCTTTTCTTGTTCTTTAACCTTTTGTACAACATATTGGCTTTTATCTATCTCATCTAAAATGGAATTTACCTGTTCCTCATTAGTTAATTCTATTTTTTCCTTGCCAATACCATAAAATCTTGCTTCAAAATTCGGACTTGCTTTCGGTTTTGAAAGCTTTGCCGTTATTGACCAATATTCCTGTGACTCAAAATTTTCTATTTCATCTTCCCTGTCACAAATCATTTTTGTAGCTACAGATTGTACTCTTCCGGCACTCAAGCCTTTTTTTACTTTCTTCCAAAGCAGAGGGCTTATCTTATATCCCACTATTCTGTCAAGTACTCTTCTTGCTTGTTGTGCATCAACAAGGCCCATGTCTATTGTTCTTGGCTGTTTAATCGCATTCTTTACCGCATTTTGTGTTATTTCATTAAAAGAAACTCTACATTTCTGCTTTTCATCAATATTTAATATTTTGGCCAAGTGCCAGGAAATCGCCTCACCTTCGCGGTCAGGGTCAGTTGC
>JAEZIU010000050.1 GCA_023436485.1 Bacillota bacterium
GTAGATATCGAGGCAATTGTAGATAAGGTGCCATCACTGATTACACCAATTGTATTTCCGAATTTAAAAGATGATGAAAAGGTGAGTTTATTAAAAACAGGACCTGTAGAAGCAAAAATGAAAGACAGAGTGGTTATTGAGAAGTAGCAGCATAGAGACTTTATAGATTTAAAAAAGGTAGCATATTATGAATAATAAGCTACTTTTTTGTTATTTTTTCTATGCATCAACTTATAAAAGTTAATACTGATGTTTGAATATTTTTAATTAAACAAATTGTATTGAAATTTATAGAATATAAATTATAATAAAAGTGGAGATGAAATAAAATAGAGCAAGTAAATTAAGAAAAGGGAAGCTGCAATGAAGAAGATAATGAAGGTATTTGTGTTAATAATGGGGATTATTGTATTGACAATGCCGGCTTACTGCGAGGAAGTTTCAACCCAACTACCGCCAATCAAACTTACTTGGTATTTTGTTGGTAATGGGCAAGAGGAGGATACAGTATTGGTCGAAACAGCTATTAATGAGTATATTGCTAAGAATACAACACTTAATTGTAGCATTAAGCTTAGATGTTATGACTGGGTGAACTATGATAAAAAAATGCAGCAGATGATAAACTCTGCAGAAGAATTTGATATTTGCTTTACTAGTAATTGGAGCAATAATTATTATGTTCGTGCATCACAAGGTGCTTTTATATCTCTTGATAGCTTATTGCCTACCTATGCACCTAAAACTACTATTTTATTAGGGGAAGATTATTTAAAAGGAACCTATGTTAATGGCAGTTGCTATGCCATTCCTAGTAATAAAGAGAAGGCCACTCAGTATGGGCTATTAATTCGAAAGGATTTAGTTCAGAAATACAATATGGATTTATCAAAGGTAAAAAAATTAGGAGATATGGAACCCTTTTTTGAAATAATAAAAAAGAAGGAACCTTCAATGTATGTTTTAGACCCGAGGTCAGTAGAAGCTCCTTCTGAGATGTTAAATATGAGAAGCTTAGGCTGTGAAGTAACTAGCCAAACAAGTACATGGATTGGTGGAGTTTATTACGATACAAAGGATTATAAGGTGATCAATCAACTAGAAACACCGGAAATGATAGCTTATATGAAATTAATGCAAAGTTATGTGCAAAAAGGTTTTATAAGTAAAGAAGTAGCTGAAGGAGGAAATTATGTTATAGACGAAATGTATGGAAAAATCTTCTGTAGCCTAACTGAGTTATATCCAGGCCAAGCATATTATGCAGAGGCTAGAAGTGGGTATGAATACATTTCTATTCCCCTAACTAAAGCTGTTATGAGTACAAAGAATTCTACAGGTGCTATGCAAGCGATTTCTGCCACCTCTAATAATCCTGAAAGAGCACTGATGTTCTTGGAATTGGTTAATACTGATAAAGCATTAAATAATCTTCTAAACTTTGGTATAGAAGGTAAACATTATATTAAGGTCAAGGGCAAGACAAATATTATTCAAGCTGGAGAAGAAGAGAGAGCGTATAATCCAGGTCTTGGTTGGGCTTTTGGGAATCAGATGTTAAATTATGCTTTTAATGAAAGGGAAAACCAGTTTATAAATGAGATGCAAAGCTTTAATGAACAAGCACAAATAGATAAAACCATTGGTTTTGTTTTTAATCCAGATTCAGTTTATACTCAAATTGAAAACTGTAATTTAATATGGGAAAAACAGGTGCGCCCTATGCTACTAGGAGTTGGCGATGTCACAACGGATTTACCAAAGGCAAAAAAAGCGCTTAAGGCAGCAGGAGTAGATGATATCATATCTGAGATGCAAAAGCAGTTAAATGCTTGGAAAATGAAGAATGAGATAAATAACTAATGCAAATACATAAATACTTTCAAGGTTATTGAGAAATAAAGAGGATATAAAAAACAGGATAAACTCCATGATAGCGGGTTCACTTATGAGGTGCAAAAATATATATCACATATAAAATCTCATTAGAAAACTCATATCAATTCATATAAAAAAATCGTGTACGACTAAATATAATCGTACACGATTTTTTAACTCTAATTTTTAAATTATATATCTTCTGATAATAGTTTAAATGAATATCCCTCCAATTGAAGTTGTTCTACTATAAGTCTAATTGATTCTAAAATCTTACCTGTACTATCATTCATAGGATGTAACAATATAATTGAACCATTCTCCACATTTTCCTTAACGTAATTAGAAATTATTTCAGGAGTCTTAGAAGATTCTTCATAAGATTCAGGCTCTATATTCCACATCACTGTCTTTTGATTTGTTTTATTTAAATATTGTGGCAACACAAATAATTTCTTTCCAAAAGGTGGTCTAAATAATATCTCTTTTTCGTATCCTATAGATTTTATTAATTCATTTGTACTATCAATTTCTTCTTTTATAAATGATGACGTTTTAAATATCATTCTATCATGTGAGTATGAATGATTTCCAATATCATGTCCATTTTCAATAATTAATTTTGCATCTTCAATATTTTTTTCAATATTATTCCCTATTAAAAAGAATGTTGCTTTTACATTTAAATCATCTAATAAATCTATTATTTTAGATGTCTCCTTGGTTGGTCCATCGTCAAAAGTTAAATAGACAACTTTTTCTGTTGTTTTAATATTGTTTATCAATTCTCCTGCCACCTGGTAATTTCTTGAATTCATTAGTTTATATAATCCAAAACTCCCTCCAACTATAAAGAAAAAGATAATAATTATTATACTTATATTTTTTTTCATATTAATCTCCCATTATGTAGTAGTCTTTTGTATTTTATATAATTATCAACTTCTAATATTATAAATCTTATTGAATAATTTTCCAACCAAAAAGTTATGTAAATCACACCCTAAATCACACTAAAAATAAATTTATTCTAATGAAGAAATACATAGTGATTTTATGCGTGATTATTAGTGAGGTTTTATACTTCGAAAATGCTAAACATCTTGATAAACAACAAAAAATCACATGTGATTCACCTTGTGATTTCTATGGTGAATATACATGTGATTTTTATTGTGATTAATTAGATTTGCACCTCTCAAGTAAACCCGTTAAACTCCATGATGGAGTGTCCTGTTTTTTTGAGCATCAAATTGAATTTTGAATAATAACGATTAAGCGAAATTGCCACTAGGTAGTCTAGCTAGGTGACTTACCTTTAGCTCCTATCTACATTTACCAAGAAACTCTATACGTTATTATATGGGTGCTGGTTTCCTGCTTGCAAGCGTTGGATTTGCAATAAAATACAACAACTTAAGTTCTTTTAATGAATCTAAGTGTGGGATATACTATTTATAAAATTTGGGAAACAATGTTTTGCTTATGGGGGAGGTTCATATGCGGAAGGTGATTTGTTGTTTTATGATGTGCCTATTATTTACTGGATGTAGTGCTATTGCTGAATGGAATAGACATCATTCTGATAGTGAAGAAAGTACAGAAAAAAACGTTTCTAGGACATTTCTCTATATGGGAGATGATAGTTTCTGTGGTCTATATGATGAGAAGGAAGTTGAGCGCTATAGCATTTTTAAGTGCAGAGATAGTGAGATTCATAAATATGATTTAAAAGAAGGAGATATTGTAGAGATACGGGGGGATATTTCTGTTTTATGGGGAGTCGGTACTGAATGGTTTATTGATAAAATTCGAAAGTTGAAGGTACTTAACTACGATGAGGTTACTGAAAGTAAGACACCTATAGTGCAAAGGCTATCAAATGAAATTCTTGCACCTTCTTATTTATTTGAAGATGGTGGAGAAAATTGGTATTACATTATTAATGAAGATACAAATGACTATATTAATATTTATGGAAGTTGGGTGGAGGGAGAATGGGGGCATAACATTGTAGAAAATGGAGACTTCATAGGACACTATTCTACTAAGAAGAATATTTACCTAGATGATCAGGTTCATATTTGTTTTGTACCTGATGATATGAGCGAAGCAGAAATCATAGAGTGCATTAAGAAAAAAGATTTTTCTAATATATTTTATTTGGGTAAATCAGATACTATTGACATATATGCTGAAGCAAGGGATTTAAGTCCTATTCTTTCAAATAGATGTACAACAAAATTTCCTATAAGAATAAATGATATTTGTTCTTACGAAGACTTTTTAGCAATATATGAAGGAGATATCCTTCCTCAACTTAGTAAACAGGAAGTCAATATGCTAAAGGGAGAAGGTAATATTTTGGTGGTTGAAGTTGTGGAGAAAAGTCAATTTTATGATAAAGGGAATATATTACTTCTTGCAATCTCTGGGGACTTAAGTCATATTGCCAAAAATAAAGTTTACAATTTAATGCTTTCAGAGGATTCTTACTTTAAATTCGTTGATCCTTATCGTTATCCTATTTTTTATATTTATAAAGATGATATAACATATTCTTACCTTACATATAAGTAAGTGGTATTTAAATTAACACTTTTGTTTTCATAGAGGTATATACATGATATTATAGATAATACAAAATGATTGGAGGAAGTCAATGAGTTTTTTAGGTAATATCATTTGGTTTATATTCGGTGGATTTATTATGGGGATGAGTTGGCTTGGAATAGGCCTTTTATGGTGCATCACGTTAGTGGGTATTCCTGTAGGTGTACAGTGCTTTAAGTTAGCAGGTTTAGCTTTTTTCCCATTTGGAAAAGAAGTAACTTATGGTGGGGGCGTAGGTTCACTTCTGTGCAATATCTTATGGATTATTTTTGGTGGTATTCCATTGGCTATTGAAGCCACTATTATTGGAATTGTTTTTTGCATTACCATTATTGGAATTCCATTCGGGCTTCAATCTTTTAAAATTGCAAAATTAGCTCTGATGCCATTTGGTGCAAGAGTCGATTAGGATTTAATAAAAAATCTATTGTGTTTAAAAGACATAATAGATTTTTTTGTTTTTTCACTAGCATAAAAATTGCTGATTGCAATAAAGGAATAATGATTAAAAAAAGATTAATAGGAATGAAACTAATCTGGAATAAGATAGACTATAAATAGAAATTTATTGAGCGTTTATAAGGCATGCTGCTGGCGGAAATGAGAGGATAAGGGCTACCTTCCGGAATTCCGCTCCGTATTTTTTGAAGCACTAAGGCTCACTTTTTTGATGAACGTGCGAAAACTCCTTTTAGTTAAACACTCGCACTAAAACCCATCAAAAAAGTTCGCCAAGTGTTTCTAAAAAATACTACGAAGTCATTCCTCCAGGCAGCCCTTATCCTCTCATTTCTTACAAGCATCATTGATCTCATAAACGTTCAAGACCCTAAACGAGAAGTGCAGAAAAGAGATAATAACAATAGCAAAACAGACTTATAGGAAGCTTGATACGTTATTGCTCTG
>JAEZIU010000079.1 GCA_023436485.1 Bacillota bacterium
CGATAAATGATGAAAGACTCATTGCAACCAGTGAGCAGATTTGTGTAGGCCCTACCATAAAAATAAATAAAAACAGGTATGCAGTTCCGTTTGAAATAAAGGCAATTGGCGATTCCGACAAAATGTACTCTGCAATGAAGAACAGTGACGTGGTTAGTGGCCTTATACAGTACAAAAAGCGTGTTACAGTTGAACATAAAAGTAACATTGTGATACCAAAATTCATGAATGACATCAATGGATTGATTTCCAAGCTGGAGGTAGCAGATAATGAAAGCAAAAAGGAGCAGTAGAAACATATCCATAGCACTAGTGTGTGTAATTCTCGGACTTGCACTGTCGTGGCAGTTTCAAAGTATAAGAAATAATGCAAAGGTTATGACATTGGAAAATCAGAAGAAGGATGATCTGGTTGTTAAAATACTAAATGAGCAGAAAAACAATGAGAATTTAAGAGCAAAGCTTAATGAATTACAAACCCAATTATCCAAGTTTGAAAATGCAAGAGGTAATTCAGATGAAAATCTAAAACTTTTATCAGATGAAATTCAAAAGATGAAAACTGTTGCAGGGTTGACTAAGGTAAAAGGCAGAGGAGTTATTGTTACATTCAGCAAAGATGATGCTTTAAGTGTTGAAGATAATGACCTTCTATTTGTACTTAATGAGTTGAGAGCCACAGATGCTCAAGCACTTGCAATAAATGATCAAAGAATAATTGATACAACTGAAGTCAGGGGTTCAACTGGAGGTGGATATATAAATATAAATGGCAGGCATGTACTTCCGCCTTATGTGATAAAAGCAATTGTAGATCCTGATGACGCAGTGAATGCATTGAATATGGTAGGTGGAGTTTTCGAACAAATTAAAGTATTTGTTGACGTAAGTGTTCAGAAATCAGATAATATTGAGATTCCATCGATAAGTGAAGAATTGATTAAAACTGATAAGCTTAAAATAGTAGAAAATAATAAATAGACCAAAAATCCGAATATTACAAGAATCCTTAAAGAATGATATAAGTCAGTTCTTTGAGGATTTTTTTGTTATGGCCAAAAGTTGTTCTAAAAAGATAGACGAACTATATATAAATATATGAGAAGCATTTTATTTCATATTGTTGTACAACTTACAATTACGGAGGTACTGAAATTGAAAAAAAATTACGCGATTGCCATATTGACTCTAATAGTAACCATAGCTTTGATTTTTTCATTTTTTACAATAAAGAAAAACATAAACACCAAGTCGGGCTCCACGCTTTCTGATTTTGGTGGAGTATACAGTGTCAGCAGTAAAAACGTTGACTTTTCTAAGGAGCTTACCGGAAGACTTACCGAAGGAAACAGCTCAGTTGCAGAAGGAGAGGTATCAGATAAAAGCTTATATCCCAATGATAAAAAAAGGTGCTGGGGTATGGCGAGACAGCCAAACAATCAAACGCCCAGAGCTGATCCCGGAACTCCCGAGTTGTTATCGAGATATGGTGCCAAGTACCTTGGGGATGAAAGTAAAAAAACAATATACCTTACATTTGATGAGGGTTATGAGAATGGCTACACGGGGCAAATTCTTGATACGCTGAGGGACAATAATGTAAAGGCAGCTTTTTTTATAACTGGTCCATACCTTAATGAGCATCAGGATTTAGTACGAAGGATGGTTGAAGAAGGTCACACCGTAGGGAACCATACTATTCATCATCCTAGTCTTCCTGAAAAAAGCGATACAGAAATAGAAGAAGAGGTGGTTGGATTAGAGCGTGCTTTTTCAGAAAAATTTGGCGTAAAAATGAATTTTCTCAGACCCCCAAAAGGTGAATACAGCGAACGAACCCTTAGTATTACAAGTAAGCTTGGATATTGCAACCTTTTCTGGAGTTTTGCATATGATGACTGGTACAGGAATAAGGTAAGAGGTCCTGAGTATACATATAAGGTAGTAATGCGTAATCTTCATAATGGAGAGATTATCCTTCTTCATGCGGTCTCAAAAGATAATGCTGACGCATTGGGCATGATTATCAAGGGGGCCCGTGAAAACGGTTATGAGTTCGGTAATGTTCAGGATTTGGCAAATTAAACGATTAGAGGGTAGGATATGGCTGGGAGAATGAATTCGGCAGGCAGAAACAAAAACAATAAGAATAGTAAAACTCCTTCAGTAAAAAAAAATAAACCCAAACTTAGAGAAAAAATCACTGAGATGCTGGAGTTGCCAAAAGAGATCGTTTTAAATATGCCTAAGCTTGTTATGTTAGGTAATGGTGACGTTATTATCGAAAACTATAAGGGAATTATTGAGTATGCGGAAGGAGTTATACGTGTAAATACTACGTCAGGAATCATTAAAATAACAGGTACCGATATCTATATAAAAGAGATTACAGCGGAAAATATAATGGTATATGGTAATATACTGTCACTTGAATTCCTAAAATAAGTACTTTCAAGCTAAAATACGGGGGTAACGAAAATGTTAATTTGGAGGTTGTGGAATTATATACTTGGATATGTTATTATAGTAGTTGAAGGATATTTTTTGGAAAAATTTATTAATATTTGTACTCATCGGAAGATTAGATTATGGAATGTAAAATGGAGCAGCAACAGCAAACTGACAATGAAAATCAGTATAAAAGATTTTAGAATGTTGCGGCCTGTTGCAAAAAAATCACGGTGCAGAGTACATATTAACAGAAAAAAAGGTCTTCCTTTTTTAATATACAAATACAAAAACCGTAAGGCATTTATTATTGGTTCAGCTGTATGCATAATTACTTTTTTCATAATATCCTCATTTATATGGGATGTATCGGTTACCGGAAATGACAAGGTATCCACAGAAGTTATATTGGAGAAGCTATATGAGAACGGAATAAAACCCGGGGCATTAAAATTCAGCATAAATCCTGATAACGTTGTAGACAATATAATGCTCGGGATCAATGATCTTTCAAGGATCAGTGTTTCGGTCCGGGGGACAAGGGTTTTTGTAAATGTTTCTGAAAGGGTAAAACCGCCGGATTTAATAGATAAAAATATACCCTGCAATTTGGTTGCAGCAAAGGATGGTGTTATATACTCAATAGTAGCAAAAGAAGGCCTTGAAACGGTTAAACTTGGTGATACTGTAACAAAAGGCCAGTTGCTTGTTACCGGAACAATAGAGAACGTTAAAAATCCGGAAGCCCCTCCGCTTATGGTTCACTCAATGGGGTCTGTAAAAGCCAGAACTTGGTATGAAGCCAGCAGTCAGGTGGAGCAAACGCTTGTTAAAACAAGAAGAACGGGTTTGGAGAAAGAAAGGTACTCTCTTGTTTTGTTTACTAAAAAATTCAAATTATTTCATAGAAAAGTTCCATATAATAATGCAGAACATATAGAAGTAAAAAAGAAACTTTCCCTGGGGAGGAATCTTGCTTTGCCTGTAGAATGGGTTGTTGAAAAGTATTATGAGTATGAATTGATACAGGAAAAGCTTGATCTTGACAGGGCGAAACAATTGGCAGCTGAAAAGGCATTTAAACAAGTACAGGAACAGATACCGCAAGGAGCAGAGATAGCTAAAAAGAATGTGTATTATACCGAAAAAGATGATGGCAAGATAACTGCGACAGTAACGGTAGAATGTATAGAAGACATTGGAGTTACACAGATGATAGGAGGCTAATACTTGGCGGATATAACTGAGAGAAGTGTAGAGTTTTATACAATTGAACATGCAATGAATATTTTTGGAAATTACGATGAGAATATAAAGATCATAGAAGAAGCATTTAAAGTAAAGGTATTAACACGTGGCACATCCATTAAGATAAACGGTCAGCTTGATAGTGTAAGTAAGGCTGAAATTGTTCTTAACAAGCTTCTTGACATTGCTAAACAGGGGCAGTCCATTACCAGACAAAACGTGCTCTATTTGGTGGGTTTATCAAATGAGCAACAAATAGAAAAGGCGGATGAAATTCTTACAGATTTTGTTTGCCTTACTGCCAAGGGAAAGCAGATTAAATATAAAACCCATGGTCAAAAAATTTATGTTGATGAAATCAAAAAGAATGACATAGTCTTTGGTATCGGCCCTGCCGGAACGGGAAAAACTTTTCTTGCCGTAGCTATGGCTGTAACGGCATTCAGAAATAAGGAAGTTGACAGGATTATCCTGACAAGGCCTGCTGTGGAGGCCGGAGAAAAACTTGGTTTTTTACCGGGAGATTTGCAGAATAAGGTAGATCCCTATCTAAGACCATTATACGATGGCTTGTATGAAATAATGGGTGCTGACCTTTATATGAAATATTTGGAGAGGGGTATGATAGAGATAGCACCTCTGGCTTATATGAGAGGAAGAACTTTGGATAATTCCTTCATAATATTGGATGAAGCCCAGAATACAACACCTGAACAGATGAAAATGTTTCTCACAAGAATCGGATTTAATTCAAAGGCAGTTATTACCGGCGACATTACACAGGTCGATTTACCTGGGGACAAAAAATCAGGTCTCAGGGAGGTTACCAATATACTTTCGGATATAGAAGGAATATCATTTGTAAATCTTACCGAAAAGGATGTTGTAAGGCACGAACTGGTACAAAAGATTATAGTCGCATACGATAAACACGATTCAAACAAAAAGTGAGCTTGGATTCGGGGGAAAGCCAATGACAAAAAAGAAGAAAAATAATGGCAGGCTGAAAAAAATTGCGAGAAATTTCGCTTTTCAGCGTGCTTTTCTTGTTATTATTACAGTACTAATTGCTTTTTTAATTATTCAGATGGGGGCACTCCCTAAAAAGTATAGGCTAAGTGTGGGAGATGTTTCCACATATGATATTACGGCACCAAGAGATTTAGTTAACGAGGTTCTGACGGAAAAAAACAGAATATCTGCAAGAGAAAGTGTTGAACCTGTTAATAAGGAAGATACAAAAGCATTTGTAGAGGTTATATATAAAAAAGATGATTTTTTCAAGGCAGTTTCATCTGCAAGAGAAAGTATAGATAAAAATTTAAAGCAGCTTGGTGTAGGTTCAAAAACTCAGGATTACGATGTATATTTGAAACAGGCTCGTGAAGAAGCGATTAGCAGCCTTACGGAACATGTAGCCAAGTTAGATATACCGCTATCTGCAGACCAGATTAACTATCTTGTTTCCAAGGTTTCAGACAGCGATCTTGACAGTTTTGAAGAAATTACCCGTCAGCTTGTTTCTGATGCCATGTCTGAAGAGGTTACTGAAAGTAATCTTGCAATTCACATACATAGGCTGCAGAACAGTTATCAGAGCGAGCAGGGAATAAGCCAGGAACTAAAAAATATCGGAAATCAGCTTATAAAAGCAATAATAGAGCCTAACAGAGTTATAGATGAAGAGGCTACAGTAAAGAAACAGCAGGAAGCTTACAATAATGATGCAAACATTGTAAAAATCAAGAAGGAATCAAGGATTATAAGCTTTGGTGATGTTGTAACAGAGGACAAGTTGCAACTTCTTGAAGAGTTAAATTTGCTGGAAACAAGAAGTAAATATGATTACCTTTTCTCAATAGGTATTCTTGCCATTATTTTATTTCTTACCGGGTTGGTTATAGTGTTTCTAAAAAAATATAATAAGAAAATATACAACGACAGAAAAGACTTGTTATTATTATCATTAATAGTTGCTATTATACTTGTTTTGGCAAGATGTCTATACCCCTACTACGAGGGTCTTGTAATACCGATTTTTGTAGGTACAATGCTGGTTTCCATCCTATTAAATATGGAGATCGCCGTAGTAATAAACTGTGTACTTACAGTCGCTATTTCAATTATGATTAAAGGTGACAACAAGTTTTTGTTTATGGGACTTATTTGCGGGGTTATATCTGCTTTTCTTGTAACCAAAGCAAGCCAGCGCAGCAAATTATCAATGAACGGAATACTACTTGGATTGATAAATGTTGTTCTAGTTGTTTCACTAAACTTTATACATAAAAGTGACGTGCAAACAATAATTACAGACAGTATAGCGGTCTTTCTAAACGGCCTTATTTCGATGGTACTTACTATAGGACTACTGCCATTTTTTGAAAGTGTTTTTAATATTGTGACACCGCTAAAGCTTTTGGAAATTTCCAACCCAAATCATCCTCTGCTTAAAAGGTTGCTGATAGAAGCACCGGGAACTTATCACCACAGTCTCATGGTAGGTAATCTGGCGGAGATAGCTACGGAGGATATAGGTGGGAATGCTTTACTGTCCAGAGCAGGTGCTTATTTCCATGATGTGGGGAAATTGAAACGACCTGATTTTTTTAAAGAGAATCAGTTGAACGAAAATCCACACGACAGAATGACTCCCAATCTTAGTACTCTTGTCATAACATCACATGCAAAGGATGGAGTAGACATTGCTATAAAGTACAAGCTTCCTACTGCAATCAGAGATATAATAAAACAGCATCATGGTACAACTCTGGTAGCTTACTTTTTTCATAGGGCAATGAAAGCCGGCGTAGAGGAAGAAATAAAGCAGGAGAATTTCAGATATGAAGGCCCAAAGCCTCAAACAAAAGAAGCAGCTGTTGTTATGTTGGCTGATTCCGTAGAAGCAGCTGTAAGATCTATGACAGACAAAACGGAAGGAAAAATAGAAGGCTTGATCAGAAAAATAATTAAGGATAAACTTGATGACGGTCAACTGGATATGTGCCAACTGACGCTTGCAGACCTTGATACTATCGCAAAATCCTTTATGAGAGTACTCAGCGGTTATTTTCACGCAAGAGAACAGTATCCAGAAATAAAAGATGCATTAAAAAAGGATATTTTTATAGAGGAAAAGGGAGAGTATAATAAGGAGAAGGAATCGGAAGATAGAAGAACAGGCGGAGGAACAAAACTTGATAATAATTGAAAATGAGCAGGATATAGTTATAGTAGACAAAAAAATAGAAAGCCTTATA
This sequence comes from Bacillota bacterium, assembly GCA_023436485.1. Lineage (GTDB taxonomy): Bacteria > Bacillota > Clostridia > Acetivibrionales > DSM-1351 > Ruminiclostridium. Next base: position 6,957 of record JAEZIU010000079.1, read on the forward strand.
GAAAAAACAATAAAAATGTGTATGAAGTCAGAACAGCTTGACAAAGATTACGAAGTAAGTGTTTTAATTGTGGATGACAACGAAATAAGAGATATAAATAAGGAGCATAGGGATATAGATAAATCAACAGATGTCCTATCCTTCCCTATGGTAGATTTTAAGGACGGTAAGCTAATATCAGATGAAGGGGACTATGACCTTGAAATGGGCGAGTTAATTCTGGGAGATATTATTATTTCTGCTGAAACTGCCGAGAGACAGGCGGAAGCCTACGGCCACAGTTTTGAAAGAGAGATGGCTTTCCTAACAGCACATTCATGTTTCCACCTTTTAGGATATGATCATATGGAAAAGAATGAGGAAGAGATAATGTTCAAAAAGCAGGAAGATATTTTGAAGGAAATCGGACTTCCCAGAGATTAAGGAGTGCTATGAAGAACAGAAATCCTATAGAGAGCTTTAATAATGCTTTTCAAGGCATTTGGTATACTATTGTAAATGAAAGAAACATGAAAATTCATTTAGTTATAGGTACGATAGTTATATTGCTGTCACTGTGGGTGCGTGTTAGCAAAATTGAGCTTACTGTACTTTGTCTTACAATAGCCATGGTAATTTGTTTTGAATTAATTAATACAGCTGTAGAAGTTCTTGTTAACATAATAGTTGATGTTTACCACCCAAAAGCAAAGATTATAAAGGACGTTTCAGCCGGAGCAGTTTTTGTATCGGCAATTTTTAGTATTGTAATAGGAGTACTTATTCTGTCGGATAAAATTATACATAAATTTACTATTTTACTAGCATAGTTGTATAAATAAAAAGGAGGCTTCAAGATGAATGATATGGAGCTAGCATCTTGTGCGAGAAAGGCTATGGATACAGCGTATACCCCTTATTCAAAATTCAGGGTGGGGGCTGCACTATTAACAGCTTCAGGTAAAGTATATACGGGTTGTAATGTTGAAATAGCTTCTTTCGGTGCAACAAACTGCGCAGAGAGAACTGCGATATTTAAGGCTGTTTCAGAAGAGGGCCGGATAAAAATTGACAAAATTGCTATAGCCAGTGATGATGAGGACTACATATATCCTTGCGGCATTTGCAGGCAAGTAATGGCTGAATTTGCAGATGATGAAATGGAATTAATATGCACTAAAAAAAATGGTGAATATAAAAAAATAAGGTTTGGAGATTTACTTCCAAACGCATTCAGAACTTTTTAATAATATATTGGAGGAGACAATGTCATATAAATCAGGTTTCGTATCAGTAATAGGAAGGCCTAACGTAGGAAAATCAACACTTTTAAATACCGTAACAGGTCAGAAAATCGCAATTATGTCGGACAAGCCCCAGACTACAAGAAATACTATAAGAGGCGTTATAACAAATAAAGAATGCCAACTTATATTAATTGATACTCCGGGTATTCACAAGCCTAAAACTAAACTTGGAGAATACATGGTAAATGTTGCTGCTGATACAATCAAGGAAGTAGATTTGGTTCTGTTTCTGGTTGAAGCAAATGTACAGCCGGGAGCTCAGGATATTAACATAATAGAGCAGCTAAAGCAGGTAAAAACTCCAGTCTTTCTCATATTAAACAAGGTTGATCTGATTAACAAGGAAAAATTGCTGGCGATAATAGACAGCTATAGTAAACTAATGAATTTTAAAGCGATTATTCCGATTTCAGCATTAAAAAATGATGGTATCGATATAATATTAAAAGAGGCATTGGACTATATACCGGAGGGGCCGCAGTTTTTTTCGGAAGATATGCTGACTGATCAGCCTGAAAAAGTAATTGCAGCTGAAATGATTAGGGAGAAAGTGCTGCTTAATCTTGATGATGAGGTTCCTCACGGTGTTGGTGTGGAGGTTACATCCTTTAAGGAGAGGAATGATGGTCTAATAAATATTCAGGCCACCATATACTGCGAAAAAAGCTCCCACAAGGGTATAATCATAGGTAAGCAGGGAACCATGCTTAAAAAAATCGGGAGTGCTGCCAGATACGAAATTGAGCGTCTGCTGGACACCAAAATATTTCTCGAACTATGGGTAAAGGTAAAACCCGATTGGAGAAACAGTGACAATATGCTCAAAACACTGGGTTATAAAACCAGTAAGAATTAAAAGGGTATACTCTTGGC
>JAEZIU010000175.1 GCA_023436485.1 Bacillota bacterium
CACATGCGTTGAGGGTGTATTACTGCTGCTTGCCAGCACACCCGGCATTACCAAAGATGTTGTAAGAATTGTAAATGCCAATGACCCAATCAATACTTTTTGAAATTTCATATAAAATCCCCCCTGATAAATATAATTTGCAGACAATTTTTTTGCTGCAATATATTCATTCGTTGTAGTTTGTTTTTTTGAGGGGGGGAACATTTTTTATAAATTTCCTATAATTCCCCACTGATTCATCAGCTTATCAAATACATCGGCACAATTTGCCGTATCTTCAAGAGGAATTATATCACTTTCAAGCTTGCCTTTATCAAATAATTTATTAAAATGCCTTATTTGATAAACAAAGCCATCCCGGCAGTCATCTTCAAAAGATTCAACCAGATTATTATTATTATCGTAAAGCTCACATTTCTTTGAACTGAAAAAATCATACACTACAATTCTTCCATTTGTTCCGTATATTCCAGCATCCCTGTTGACGTGAGCCCGGGTTCCACAGCTTAACATTGCCAGTGTACCTGATTTAAAGTGCATATTTATTACCGCAAAATCATCTACACCTGTCTCGGCCACTGTAGCAAATCCGCTAACTTTTTCAGGCTTTTCTCCCAGAATTCCTGTTGTAAATTCTATAACATATACACCGGTATCATATAGGCTGCCACCTGCAAGTTGAGGATTAAACAGTCTGTGTTTAGGGTCATAAGGTGCGTTAAAGCAAAATTTTGCATCTATAAGCCTAATATCACCTATTCTGCCTGATTCTACCCATTCTTTTGCTTTTTGAAAGGAAGGAAGACAACGAGTCCACATGGCTTCCATTAAAAGCACTTTCTTACTTCTGGAAAGAGCAATCAGTTCATCTGCATCTTTTTTATTTATGGCAAGAGGTTTTTCACATAAAACTGCCTTACCATTTTCAAGACACATCTTAACTATATCATAATGAAAATTGTGTGTGAGTGCGACGTATACGACATCTACTTCTGTATCATGTATCAATTCAATATAGCTGTCATAAATTTTTGATGCTTCGAATTTTTTGGAAAAAGCTTCTGCTTTTTCCCTGTTTCTGGAAGCTACAGCCGTTAGTTCTGCATCCGGGATGACATTTAAAGCTCCGGCGAATACCTTAGCTATACCACCTAACCCTATAATACCATATTTGATATTCATTTGGAACCTCCACATGTAAATTTTAGTGGTATAATGTAATATTATACCACTATATTTAACTTTAAAACAATAGTTATTAAAATACTTTTCTAAATCATTTTCTGTAAACTATAACGTTCCAGGATGAATCCAGCTCTGCAAGGAAAACTTCATGTATATAATCCTTTACTCCCTGTTTTTTTAATTCCTCTACCAGCCAGACTTCACTCCTGCCAACATACTCAAGATTCTCCTCCACAATTCTTCCATTCATTATCAGTGGCATACTGATTGGTTTATCACAAACATTAATATTCATATCCTTTTTGGTAACAGGCCTATTCTGTGCCTTAACAAAAACAGAAAGTGTACCGTTAGGCTCTAAAACTGCTGCTTCAATATCTGAAACCCGATCGAATCCTTGCTGCCTTAACATTCCGAAAAGCACATTCAAACTGATGTTCAATCTCTTCAATTCATTAAAGTCTATCTGACCATTATTTACAATGATAGAAGCACTATGCTCCATTACTTTTGTAAACCTGGATGTAACAGCTATCTTTGCTGTTATTAACATTAACAATATTAACAGACCTGTTCCGTAAACAGATTTAACCATTACCTTGTCAACCAGTGGTTCCGCCGCAACATTTCCAATAACCATTAATCCTGCAATTTCATAAGCTGTCATCTGAGCAATTGCCTTTTTTGTAAGTATCCTTGTTGATAAATAGGTAAAAAAGTAGACTAAAACCACCCTTACAGAATAAGTTAAAACTGTTTGCATATTTTTCTCCCATACTTATTTAAATGCTATTTTACGGCTCTGCAAATGGCTGCACGGCATATCCAAGTGCCGCTTTCAATAATCCGGTGTACTCCATGGCACTATCCTGTTTATTTTTTACAGCAATAGCCAGTTGTTCCACTGTATGGTTAAATGTAATATTTATCTCACTTGAATTATTAATTTCAATAAAGTACTTTCTGGCATTGTAAATAGCTGTGAACTTTTCTGTTTCTTTTTCCGCCCTTTGCCAATCTTTATTTGTTACTGCCTGTTCAACAGCCTCCAATTGGCTTCGCATGGTTCCTGCCTTAAAACACACGGTAAAAACTATCCACATTAGCAGAAACAGCACCAGCCACACAAATGTAAGTTTTCTTCTTATGTCAGCCCCGATTAACACGAATTATTCCACCTCCGTTTTATTATTTTGCTTTAATTGCATAAAAAATATTTACAACAGAATAATAACTTATTATCGGTTATCGGGAGGAATTGAATTGAATGAAGGCTTGGTAGTATGTGTCAGATCAATTATAAGTTTTTTTTCACTGCTTATATTTGCCAGAATACTAGGCAAGGAGCAGATAAGCCAACTGACATTTTTTGATTATATCCTGGGTATAACTATCGGCTCCATTGCGGCAACATTGTCAACAGATCTTTCCAGCCGTTCATGGCCACACTGGATAGGGATATTCGTGTGGGCGGCTTTAGGTCTGTTGTTGGAATATATAACAATGAGATGGAGATATGTAGCCAAGTACTTGGAAAATGAGCCTACTATAGTAATTATGAACGGCAAAATAATGGAGAAGACCTTAAAAAAAATGAAGTTCAGAGTTTCTGATATTACTGAGTTACTGAGAAACAAGGATATTTTTGATTTGAATGAGGTTGATTTTGCCATTATTGAGCCAAACGGTCAGTTATCAGTTCTGAAAAAACCTGAATTTCAGAATCTTACCCCAAAAGACATGCATATCCAGAAAAAACCATCAGGTATAAGTAGTGAACTGATTTATGACGGAATATTAATTGAGGAAAATCTAAGGCAATTGAATAAGGATAAAAACTGGCTTGTAAATGAACTTAAAAAGCAAAAAATTTCAAATATTTCAGATGTTTTCATTGCAACACTGGACCCATCTGGTTCCCTATATATTGATTTATACAACGACCACATGACTAAAATCACCGATATCGGTGATTATAAAGGACCATATTAATGGAGTGAATCGAAATGAGAAAATTTCTGGTTATAACCATTCCTATTGTTACACTGATTTTATTTATTTTTGTAATGGAAAGTGATATTTTTTTGAAAAGACCCCTTGGGAAGAATGACAGCATACCTGAATCAATCAATACTGTTATCAATGATATCCAAAAGGACGATTGGGACAAAGCGGTCAAGGATACAAACAATTTATCTGAAGTATGGAAGAAAATTGTAAGAAGGGTTCAGTTCAGCTCAGAACGTGATGAAATTAACGCATTCAGTATTAATCTGGCACGTCTCCGCGGTTCAATACTGGCAAAGGACAAGGCGGGAGCATTTACAGAGCTATATGAAGCATACGAACATTGGGAGGATCTCGGGAAGTAGGGATACGTGTAAATATATGGGGATGTTGCAAAACAGAAAGTTTTTCTGTTTTAACACCGATACTCCTGTGTAAAATTATATCAATGATTGCTTCCAAGCTTCCATTGATACATTTATACTCTGAATACGTGTTAAGAAAGATAAAAATTAATTTTACAACAGCCCCCCTTTAATCAGGTAACGCATTTTCTATTAAACATACTCTCATGCTTAATATCCCTCTTCATTTATTTCAGCTGCTACATAGCCAATCTCAGGGAATAACTGTGCATAATTTATTCCATACCTTCTCAGTTGCTCAGTCATACTCTTTCTGGTATCTTTTGATATCACCAGTTTTTCCAGATATGCTTCACTGTCAGGCAGTTTGTCGAATTCAACCATGTTGACAGTGTAAGGGAAAATTGTAAACACACCCTTTTGTGCCATAATCCTTGTGCTGTTCAGTGGTCCGTAAACTGCAGCGGGTTTTTTGTTATTAAAACCTCTTTGGACAGGCCCGAACATTTCATATACTTCCTTTTCTTCCACATTAGGAATATAACCCGGTGGATAGAAATTATTGAAGTTAAATGCCTCATTGAGTTTTACGGGATTAAGGCACCACACTGCAGGGTCCTTTTCAAGTTCAGCCGGTCTTGCATTAACATCAATTGCAAATAACAGAGCCACCAGTGCATCTTCGGACCAATCCATCAACCTTGTGGGTACGCCATAATGTTGCATGAGAAATAGCCAGTCCCAGTATCCGTGTAAGCCCTCAGAAAGCGGGTATGAGGGGAGCTGACCCAGATAAGGAATTGCCTTGGACTTGAATTTTGAAAGATAGATTGTTTCGTATTCTACGTTTATACCGCTTCTGGCTATTGACGGCAGCATCAGGTAGTCCTCATCCTTTAAACCTCTGAACCATATCTTAGAACTATATTTTACTGCCGCATCAGTTGTTTCTCTGTCCCCCCAAAGCCGATTGTAAACGTTGTCTACAGAATTCAGATATTCTTCAATGGTAGTTATTTTCCCGGCATGAATACCATTCATACATATTCGACTCCTCATTATTACTATTCTGCTACATATTATGAGGAAAATCGAGTAATTGTTACATATAGTTTGCTAAAGTTCATTAGGCCGATACAAATCAAAAAGGTCCGGGTATTTCAGACGTTTAATCCAATTAGCCCCAGACCTTTTTGCAATAATTATTTTTTCAATTTTCAGACGGATTTAGTCTTACGAAAGAGACATTATTTCTACCTTTCGTAATAGGTGTATCCTCTCAATCCATTATCATACGCCCTCATTATCTCAGGCCTTTCACTGGCACTTATTAAGCCTTCATGAATTGCCTGTTCCGCTTTTTCACGGAAGCTGACCAGCATGTCTTTTGGATCAAATTCAACATATGAGAGCACATCAGAAACACTGTCACCATGGATTTCCTTTACAAGGTCATAGGTACCGTCACCATTTATTCTTACGCTGACAACATTTGTGTCTCCGAATAAATTGTGAAGATCTCCCAAAGTCTCCTGATATGCACCTACCAAAAACACCCCAAGATAGTAGTCCTGATTACTTTTAAATTCATGAAGCGGAAGTGTAGTCCTTACATCGTGAAGATCAATAAAATGGTCGATTTTCCCATCACAGTCACAAGTTATATCGGCTATTACCGCATTTCTTTTTGGTAATTCCAATAGCCTGTGTAAAGGCATTATAGGGAAAAGCTGATCTATTGCCCAACTGTCAGGTATTGACTGAAATACCGAGAAATTACAGTAGTAAATGTCAGCAATTGCACTTTCAATATCCTCCAAGTCAGGCGGTGCATTTTTCAGCTTTTGTTTTTCCTTCGCTATCTGGTTTATGGTATTCCAGAATATCTTTTCGGAAAATGCACGTTCACGGAGACTGATACGTCCATGTTTGAACATGTCGCGTATTTCATCCCTGTAATAAAGGGCATCGTTATAGCACTCCTGTATATTTTTAAGGGTTATATTCTTATTTACATCAAACAGGTTTCTTATCTGCTCTGATGTATTTTCATCCAGCTTGTCCGGTATGTCATGCTCTTCAAATTTTTCAATATCCAGTACATTGAAAATCAGTACAGAATAATATGCAACCGTTGTACGACCTGACTCTGTAACAATTACAGGGTGTGGTACGTCGCTTGAATCAAGGGTTGTCATAACGGCCTCTACAATGTCTGTGCAGTACTCCTCCACAGTATAGTTACGGCTGTTGGTATAATTGGTATTTGAACCGTCATAGTCTACTGCCAATCCGCCGCCCAAATCAAGGTATCCCATTGGTGCACCTTCTTTTACCAGCTCAGCATATACTCTGGCTGCCTCCAGAACTGCAGAACGGATATCTCTGATATTGGGTATCTGCGAACCCAGGTGATAGTGAAGTAGTTTAAGGCAATCAATCATTTCCTCCGCCTTCAACCTATCAACCATAGAAATAACCTGGGACATGTTCAGACCGAATATGCTACGGTCTCCGCCAGATTCCGTCCAGTGTCCCCCCGCTTTTGCAGAGAGCTTTATACGGATGCCAATATTGGGCTTAATTCCTAATGCCCTTGAACGTTCAAGTACGATGTCCAATTCACCGGGTATCTCTATTACAAAAAAGCATTTAAAGCCCATTTTTACTGCATATAGTCCTAAATCAATAAATTCTTCATCTTTGTATCCATTACAGATAAGACAGGCTTCCTTATCTTTCACTACCGAAAGTGCGGCAACCAGTTCAGCCTTACTGCCCACTTCAAGGCCGTGGTGATATCTCTGACCGAATCTTGTTACTTCCTCAACTACCTGCTGCTGTTGATTAACCTTTATGGGGTAAACACCACGGTATGCACCCTTATAGTTTAGCTTGTGCATTGCTTCATTAAACGAATTATTTAAAAATGAAATCTGTGAGTCCAGCAAATTTTCAAAACGCAAGAGTACAGGCATGTCCAGTCCACGTTCCCGAACCCCTGATATAATATCCATAAGGCTCACAGCCGCAGAGCCGTTATCCTTGTATGGATTCACCAGCACCTCTCCATTGTCAGATACAGAAAAATAGCCGGCTCCCCAATTCTTAATACCATAAAGTTCTTCGGACTTTTCTTTAGTCCATCTGCCTAAAAGTTCTGCTTTATTCATGGCCCTCTTCCTTTCCATATAACAATTTATTCTCTACCTAACAACAGATTATTCTTGAAAATTCCAAGGTACTTCACAAAGGTAAGAGTCAAAATATTTATTTTCTAAAAGCGTACAATAACACACTTCAAGGACAATTGTCAATATAATAAGGTTCTCTTGTAAATATTCCTATTAAAACTTAAATTATACATTTATATTTTTAAGAAAAAATTCTTTAAGAGATTTCATAAAGTAAAAAGGAGTTACTGTTATAATAACCAGCATGAGACTGGAAGTTATAATAACTCTTATAGGAATATATCCTGCCAATATCCCCCCCAGGGCCATTGCTAACGGCGTCATGGACTGGGTTATCATACTCATAAATGCCATTACTTTACCTCTCATCTCCTGGGGAGCTGCCGACTGTACTGTTGTCATAATAATTACATTTACAATTGCATTTAAAAAACCGCCAATGAGTAAAAACAGTATCATGGCAGTAAAACTTGTCAAATAAGCTGAGATAATCAGGCATAGATTTGAAAGACCATTTGCCAATATTAGATAATCCAGTTTTCTTTTAAGTGGAACAGAAACTGTTGATGAAACGAAAAATCCAGCCATGGCTCCCCCCATAAAGCAAGCCATTGCCATACCGTATTTACCCGGTCCCAAACTTGGATTTTGTTCAAAGAAAGGCATAAACAGAACTATTGCAATGTATGATAAAAAGTTCACTATTGCGGCCATTATTAATAGCAATCTCAGCCCCTTCATTTTCCACATAAATTTGAAACCGTCACGCATATCCTTGAAAAAGTGATTTTTATCCTTCTTTTTAATTTTAGGTATTTTTACAAAAAATAGTGATGAGCCTGAGAAAAGATATGATAATCCATTAAATAGGAATAAAAACGGAGCTCCTAAAAGCTGAAATAAAAAGCCACCCGCAACATTTCCAAGCATATTAGAACCTGTAGATACTATTGCCAGCATTGAATTTGCACCTGCAAGCTTGTTCTTAGGAACCAAATCGGGTACTGATGAGTTGACCCCCGGCCGAAAAACTGCCCCGCAGACACTCAGTAATATACCCGCTGCAAACACCATCCATATGGCAATCAACCCTTTGATTGCCGTAACAGAGAGTGCAATAACAGACACCCCTCGTAAAATGTCCATCAGAATCAATAAGCGCTTTCTATTGTTTCTGTCAATAAGAACTCCCGCAAATGGCGAAAACAATACCCCGGGTAACGTCGATGCAGCCATAAGCGTCCCCATAAGTGCGGTAGAACCTGTTTCTGAAAGAACCCAGAAGCCCAGTGCCACACTGTAAGCAGCGTCTCCCAATGTTGAAACCAACTGGCTTTGCCATAATATGAAGAAATTCTTTGTCCACAGTTTTTCCATATTAACCTCCTTAACCCCAAAAGCCTATCTACAAACAATCAGTTACAATCAGCTAATTTTTTTGTATCCGGCTTTTCTTTATACTTTTTGCTTCTTACCATGTATCCTGTAACAGCAATAATTTGTGTTAACAGACCAAAAATACATACGCCTGTCCATGAAAAATGAGCATAACTGAAGGAACCTAAAAATGACCCCGTTGCCCCTCCTACAAAATATGATACCATAAATAGCGTATTTATCCTGTTTCTTGCTTCATTACTTAAAGCATGAACTCTTGCTTGGTTTGATATTTGGCATGACTGAACACCTAAATCCAGCAGAATTATACCCGTAATGAGCCCCCAAATCTTAAATCCCAGAAACAAGAAGCACAGATATGCCCCAATTACAATGAACATTCCCACCCCGACAGTAAATCTTGGACTTCTTTTGTCTGCAATTCTCCCCACTACAGGAGCTGTTAAAGCACCAACTATCCCTACCAGGCCAAATAATCCGGCAGCGTCGTCTCCCATTCGGTATGATGAACTTTGAAGAAGAAATACGAGGGTTGTCCAGAATGCACTAAAAGCGCCGAACATCATAGCCCCGTTAAGTGATGCCTCCCTTAAAACCGGAAGTTCTTTAGCGAGCCTACCCATTGACTTGAACAAATCTTTATATTCAAGGCTTGATATAGCAGGGCATTCGGGTATAAATTTTCTTAAAAACAAGGCTAAAGCAAGCATCATAACCGCCGCTATCAGGTAGACAACTCTCCAGCCAAGGTATTCTCCTATCAGTCCGCTAAAGGTCCGTGATAAAAGTATCCCAATGAGTAAGCCGCTCATTACTGTTCCGATAATCTTACCTCTCTCCTTCGGATCAGCAAGCTGTGCAGCCAAAGGTACTATAAGCTGAGGTACTACAGAAGTAAAACCTATAGCAAAAGCTGAAAATGCAATCATCACAATGCTATTAGAAAAAAACATTAACAAAAGTGAACAGCATGAACAACAAAGCATTGTAATTATTAATTTTCTTTTTTCCCTAATATCCGCAAGAGGCAGCAGAAATAACATTCCAAGAGCATAGCCTGCCTGAGTAAGCATTGCCACAAAACCAACACTGACCTGTGTTACATTAAAGGCTTTTGCAATTTCTGCAAGCAAAGGCTGGATATAGTAAAGATTTGCCACAGTTATTCCCGTTGCTGCAGCCATTATAAGTACCAAAAAACTGTTCAATTTAAAACTCTTATATTCTACATTATTTTTTTGCAAAACGCCTTGCTCCTTTCATCAATACAAGTATGGGAATCATTAGTACGATTATAGCTACACCGCATAAGACAAAACCAATTCTGGCATTGAAACCTTCTGTTATCGCACCGGCATAAAGATTGCCTATAGGTGTTGAGCCTGCAAAAACCAGCGTGTAAATGCTCATCACTCTTCCCCTGTGCTCATTGTCCGTATTTAGCTGTAAGGCAGAATTGGAACTGGAGCTGAACATGACAAAGAAGAATCCTGTTACGGCAAGTGCCAGACCTGTAAGTATAAATGTATTGGTATATGCAACCCCAATTAAAAGGAAACCTACTAAAACCGGTACTGCACGAAGAATAAACCTTTTGGGGCCTGACTTGCTTAAAGAGGCAACGTACACCGCACCAAAAAGCGAGCCGACACCCATAAAGGACATAAGGTAGCCAAACCCGGCTTCACTCATATGCAGAATCTTTGATGTGAATACAGGTACAAGAACGTTGAAGTTGGGAGCAAACGTTCCCACCGCAGCCATAATAATAATTGTTGTAAAAAGTATTTCGTTTTTTAATATGTATCTGAGTCCTTCACCGATATTTTGAAATATGGTTTTACCCTTTTCAACTGCCTCACTTTTTATGTGAATTGGCTTAATGAAAAACAAGCTTATTAAAACAGCTCCAAAGCTGATTGCATTTGCAAAAAAACAAAAAGCTGCACCTGAGTATTCCATCAAGATACCTGCTATTGCAGGCCCTATAATTCTTGAGATGTTAAAAACTGTGGAATTCAGTGCAATTGCATTCATAAGGTCTTTTTTCCCCACTAATTCAATAACGAAGGATTGCCTTGCAGGCATATCCAATGTGTTTGCCATTCCAAGGGCAGCAGCCATTATTATCAGGTGCCAGTACCTTATATCCCCTGTAAAGGCTAAAATGGCAAGAAAGAGTGTTATTAACATAGATGCTGACTGTGTAATTATTAGAATTTTCTTCTTGGGATATCTATCAATTATAACACCGGCAAATAATGAAAATAGAAGCACAGGCAAAAATTGAAGAGCGCCGATGAGCCCAAGCAAAAATGGTGAGTCCGTAAGTTTATATGCAAGAAGAGGCTGGGCTATATTCTGCATCCATGTTCCTACTTGTGAAATGCACATTCCAAACCAGTAATACCTAAAATTTTTATGTCTTAGCGATATAAACGGGTTATTTAATTTTGCCAAGTATACGCCTTCTTTCGAGTTTAACTGATAAATATTATACAATCAAACAACCAATCTCTTCAACTATTTATATTTTTCGTTTTTTTACAACTTTGTCACATGGCTCGTTGTGACTCGTTGTTGCCTTATATGGAGTTTGTGCAGACCTATTATAAATCCGGTTTACTAACATAATTTCAAAAATGTGGAATTGAGTATTGCACAACTTGTTACAATATTATACAATACTACCAAATGGTAGGTAGTATGAGAGGGTAACATGAAAAAAAATGAGATACTGGACAAATCATTAGAGTTATTTGCAGACAAGGGATACTTCGGTACCCACATGGATGATATCGCCAAAGCTGTGGGAATTAAGAAAGCTTCCTTATACTCACATTTCTCAGGTAAAGAAAGTATATTTACAGCTATATTCAATAACATTTTAGAAGAATACTCTTCTTTTATTGATGTTTTGACAGCTTATAATGAAGAGACAAACTGTATTGAGAAATTAGCGAGTATTTTCTCCGGCTATTTGGAGAATTGTAAGAATAATAACAAAATGATTTTCTGGGACAGATACTATTATTACCCACCGGAATACTTGAAAGATTATATTTTACAAAAAACATATGAAATCGAAATGCTTTTCATAAACAAAATCACAATAATTATTGAGCAAGGAATAAAAAATGGACATATCAGGAATATACTTGCAAATGATGTAGCCTTGTCTTTTTATTACATGATGATAGGTTTTTCCATGACGGTTAAATTTTACGATGAAAGGGAAATAAAAAAGGATATTGTTAGATGTACAACCGTATTTTTTGATGGTATAAGAAATTAATTTATAAGTTAGGAGGAGATTTTAAATGGATAAAGCATTCAAGAGAAAACTTGGACGATCCGGAATTGAAGTCAGCCCATTAGGATTAGGATGTTGGGCTATTGGCGGACCATTCTTTTATGCCGGAATGCACGACGGTTGGGGTGATGTTGATGATGCTGAGTCAATTAAAGCCATACACAAAGCTTTCGAACTTGGCATAAACTTTCTGGATACAGCAGATTGCTATGGTGTTGGTCATAGTGAAGAAGTAATTGGAAAGGCCATTGCAGGAAAAAGGAACGACCTTGTAATCGCTACTAAGTTCGGTAATTTTGGTAACGAGGCCACTAAAACCTTATATGGAGTCAATCTGGCACCTGATTACATAGAGAGAGCTTGTGATGCATCCCTCAAAAGATTTAAAACTGATTATATTGACGTATACCAACTTCATGAAGGGAATATATTAATATCCGATGTAGAACCTGTATGTATGACTCTTGACAAACTTGTTAAAAAAGGCAAGATTCGTACATATGGTTGGAGCACAGATTTTATTGACGGTGCTAAATTATTTGCAGAAAGGCCCAATTGTTCTGTTATTCAGCATTGCTTAAATATTTTTGAGGATGCTCCCCAATTAGTTAAATTCTGCGAAAACAACAGTCTTGCCAGTATTAACCGCAGTCCTCTGGCTATGGGATTCCTGACCGGCAAATTTAATTCAGAATCTTTGTTGCCAAAAGATGATGTTCGAGGTGCCGGTCATTCTTGGATTCAATACTTCAAAGACGGAAAGCCTGTACCTGAGTTCCTGGAGAAATTAAATTCAGTGAAAGAAATCCTAACCAGCAATGGTCGTACTTTAGTTCAGGGTGCTATAGCCTGGATTTGGGGTAAAAGCGGCAACACTATACCTATCCCCGGATTTAAAACCATAAAGCAGGTTGAAGAAAATGCAAAAGCCATTGATTTCGGTCCTTTATCACAAGACCAAATGAACGAGATAGATGGAATTCTCTATCAAAGAGATAGGTAGATTATAGCATTATACCCTTGTTATTGAGGGCTTGTAAGTAATATTTGAGTTTACAAGCCCCCTATTCGATTATTTATTTATATCTTTAACACTTGGCTTTCCCGCTTCTAAAAGAACCTTATTCAAATATAGTGCAATTCCTATAACCACAATAAACAAACCCGTAACCCTCAACAACCATTCTATTCTTATATAATCTGCAAGAGGTCCAAATAACAGCATACCCGCAGGCATCATAGAGCTGGTTATCATGGACATAACTCCAAATACCCTTCCCATGTACTCCTCTTCAACCTTTTCCTGCAGAAGAACAGTGGCGGGAATGTTAAATGCAGGCATTGATAATCCTATCGCCCCCATAAAAAAGAGATATATCCAAAATACCGGTACTATGCCCAGAACTATGGTACAGATGCCGGTTATCAATGTAGACAATGCCATGGTGTAGGCTTTATTTTTAAAGCCACCCCATGATGCAATTATTATTCCACCCAGACTCATACCTGCTGAAAAAACAATTTCAATTGCCGTTAGTCTCCACACATCATTTCCAAAAGTCCTTGTAACCTGAAGGGGTGTCAGGAATGCTGCCGGTGCAGCCAATATAAAAAAAACTGCTTCAAAAATAAAAAATGTTTTCAAATATTTATGGTTTTTCGTGTATATGAGACCTTCATGAAAATCTTTAAAGTAGCCCATGGATTGTTTATTCACGGCTTTAGAATGTACGGGGACATTTACAAATAAAAGTAGAACCAAAACCCCTATTATTGCCGTAAAAACGTCAATAAAAAATATAGCTTTTATTGACGCTACACTCATTAATGCACCGCTTATCATAGGTGATGCAAGCATAACCAATGCTTGTATACTGCCGTTTATTCCATTTACTTTGGTGAGGTTTTCCTGCGGTACAATCTGAGGTATAAAGGCACCTACCGTCGGTGTCTGAACCGCTGTTCCCAGTGCCCTAATTGCAAGCACCACAAAGAGCAGCCACATGCTGTCATATCCCCACATAAACAAAATTGCCATTATAAGCGTAGCCAGTGCTATTAAACTGTCAGACACCATTATAAGAACCTTTCGGTTATACCTGTCAGCCCATACGCCTGCGAAGGGTGAAAGGAAAAATGTGGGTATAAAGCCGCAGATGATAGATATGGTCATCATTATCCCGGACTGTGTAGTCATAGTGATATACCATATAATGGCGTATTGAACCAATGATGAGCCCAATAATGATATGGTCTGACTGGTGAGAAACAGTATTATATTCTTCTTCCAATTATTACTCGTACTACTGATGTCCTTCATGGGAACTAGTCTCCTTTATATAAAGCTTGGATAAATATTATAACATTAAATCAGATAATTAATAAAAGTTTTCTGTATTAACACCAGTACTCCCGTAAAAAAGTTAAAAAAGATAAAATTAATTTTTGCGACAAAAACTATTTGTGCAAATATTTTTCAAAATTCTTGCTGTACTTTATTTTACCGTCTTTCATAACCCAAAGTGCCTCAGTATCAGGCAATGAGCCAATCAATTTGCTTCCCTGTTCAAAAGGCATATTGAAAATGGCAGTAGATAATACATCAGCCATGCCTGAATCATGGGTGACTATAGTAACTGCTGAAAAGTATCCAGATGGAAATAGTGTTATTGGGTCTATAATATGGTGATACCTTTTACCGTTTACGGTATAGTATCTTTCATAATCACCGCTTGAAACCACTGATTTATCTGCTACATATATAAGCTTTAAGGTTGAATTTTCGCTTTCTGTGTCAGGATTCTGTATTCCCAGATTCCACTGCTGACCGTCAACTCCCTTGTTTCCTATGGAACGTATATTTCCGCCTACACTTACAAGTCCTGATTTAAAGCCTTCTTTCTCTGCAATCCGGCTGACCTGTTCTGTTGCGTATCCTTTGCCAACAGCTCCAACATCCAGACTCATTGCAGGGTCTTCCAGATAAACGGTAGAGTTTTTTTCATCTATTTTAAGTTTATTTATATCCGTATGTTGTGATGCTTTCTTTAATATATCCATAGAAGGTATTTGGGCGTTTTCTTCATTATCTAAACCTGCAGTACGGTAATCATGCCATATTTTTAAAACAGCACCGAAGGCAACGTTCATTTTACTGTCGGTTTTTTTATACCATTCCTTTGAAAAAAGCAGCAGGTCTATTATCTTTTTGTCTACCTTAACAGGCTTTTTTCCTGCATTATCATTGATAGTCTTTATATTGTTCTTTCCGGGATAATCATGATATATATCATATAATTCATGATATTCTTTAAGGTTATCATATATGAGCTGAGAATACTTTGTGAATTCTTCTTTAGATTCCGTATAGGCAACAATTTTTGTTACGGTATCAAACAACACAAGAAATTCTGCCTCATATCTGGTTTTCTTTTTATCTCCGCATGCCGTAAGATTTATGGAAAATGCCAGTATAAGTATTATCGCTGTAAGTTTTTTTAACATTTTCATTTTATATTAGCCTCCGTAAGCCATTCGGCATTTTTTTCATTTCAAAAATTATGCTTAAACGGGGCTGTTACAAAACACATAGTTTTTCTGTTTAGCACCCGTACTCACGTACAGGTTAAGAAAAAACTAATTTTGTGACAACCCCAATTTAAGCATTGAATCTGTTTTATTATTTAGTATTTGTGCATGGATCGTTTTAATTCAATAATTATTTAGCAGTTGCTGCAGCCTTAGCTATAACAGCCTGGTAGTCACCAATGTGGATCGTTACAGAGCTTGTTAATTCAGCCTGCGAAGGTACTCCTTCTGCATTTACAGCAATACCTTTGATTTCATCAACTGTTTTTCCTACAACGTATTTTGCAAGAGCTTCAGTCTGTTCAAACCATTCTTTTTTGATCTTTGAAGCTTTAGCAAGACCGTAATCTGCTCCAAGTTCAATTTTACTCTTTAAAGGAGCCTTTAAATCTGAAGTGATTTTTCCAGCCTTTGTGAATTTCACGTCTGACTGTGAAGCATCGATGATACAGCTTGTTACTTTACCGTCTGCACCAAATGTTGTAGCTGTGTAGTTTGAGTAAGCCTGTGCTACTCCGTCCTTTTCGCCTGCATCAGTTGACTTGCTGATGTTTGTAGTAACACCAAGACCAAGCTTGTCTCCTGCTTTTGCACCAAGATCCTTAGCATTGTTAACTGCCTTTTCAATTGCGGCAGTGAAGTCTGCAATATGTATTGTAACTGTAGCTGAAAGTTCCTTATCTGATGGAACGCCTTCTGCATTTACAGCTATTCCCTTTACTTCAGCAACTGTTTTACCTACAACATAGTTTGCGAAAGCATCGGCTTGTTCATTCCACTCTTTACCTATTTTAGAAGCTTTACCTAAACCATATTCAGATTTCAATTCCTGCTTTGATTTGAATTCAGTTTTTAAGTCAGTAGTAAGTTTACCTGCTGCTGAAAAATTAATCTTTGTTTGTGCCGCATCAATAGCACACTTAACGATTTTTCCGTCTTTATCCACTGTAACGGCAACAACGGTTGAGTCAACCTGTCCAAGACCGTCTTCTTTTCCTGCATCTTTGGATTTTGCTATTGATGAAATAACAGCAAGTCCTGTTTTAACTGCATCTCCAGTTGCTTCACTGCTTACAGCTGCAGTAGAACTGCTTGCGGAAGTAGATGTAGCGGAGTTTGTTGAATTACTTGTTTCGGATGATGAGCCACAGCCGGCCAGAAGTGATACAGCCAGAACAGAGCTCATTACTAGCGAAATAATTTTTTTCATAAGTAGTCCTCCTATATAATTGTGTATGTTTTTATTTAAACCAGCTTTTTAAGGGCCGGTAAAATAAACCTGAGTAAGGTAGATGTTGCTATCCCTGCGATTACTCCCGCTGCTAACAGCACAGGCAGGTATACCCAGAGATACATGTTTGTATAAAGAATTGATATTATGATAAACTGACCCACATTGTGGGATACTGACCCAAAGATACTTAGAATCAGATATGAAACTCTATCCTTAAAAATGTATATCAACAGTGCCATAACAGCTATGGATAAAAC
>JAEZIU010000221.1 GCA_023436485.1 Bacillota bacterium
GATTCGTATCAGTCTGACACTAATTTCTAAAATATAGTAATATTTTACATGGTTAAAGCTTTATCTTATAACAAAATTAGTAAACATTGTTAACTAAACGTACTACTCATGAAAAAGGACTTATTACTCAAAAATGAAGGATAGTTGTTTTACACTCAGACGAAAATAAAAAGTAAAAATGGAAAATAAGCAGCTTGAGAAAAATAAGCAACATAATAAAAATAAACAATCTGTAAATCAAACTCTTAAAGTAATGTTTTATGCAGAAAAAAGGGCAAAAAATTATAAAATTAAAAACAGAACTTTAAAGGGCTGCGTCAACGTAATCTACCGGTCTTTTAAAAACAGCTGTTATCATACCGTTTTCGTCTATCTCGTCTGCAAATTTGATGAGCTCCCAGCCATCAGTTCCAAGGCTGTTAAGATCTTCTTTTGTCTTTGACCACTCACTGAACCTTATCTCTTTAACATCATATTCCCAGATGGTCACTCTAATTCATCTCCAGTAAAGTTGGGTAAGATTAATCTATATATTAAGTTGTAGTATCTGCTATATTTATCTTTTTAAAAAATAGATTTGCGATTAAATCAAGTATACTTGATCTATGTATTGATTTAAGAATTGACTTGAAAATTGATTTGTAAATTGATTAAGAATTGACCTTAGTTGATCCTTGTAACTAAGCATATACTCATTGGTTATTGTATACGCAAAGTTTTTACATACCCGTGTACAGAAACTTTTGGTTTTTTTCTCATCACTCTCGTTTAGAAGCTAAAACGAAAACTAATAAACTATTTTCAGTAACTTTTACGACCACATTCTCGGATTTAGCCCCATAAACGACCTTTATTTGCTTTTTCGCTCTTTTTATATTCATTCTTGATAATCTCTTCATAAATATCTGGTACTGTTCATTTCATAATTGATTCAGTATATGTTATCAAAACTTCAGAAACTTTTTTAAACAACTGTGTTAATTATTTTGTAAAGTAAACACATTTTCCATATTCAACAGGACTTCATAAGATAGGACTCTGCGAGGCAAGAATAGAAACAGTTTGTCGTAACCACGGTTATACTAACTTTGATGCTATACAATATAGCGGTACTATGTACATGAGTAATATTGTATCAGAAATCAATGCAAATAGACCATTTGTATTATGTATGGTCAACGGTGAAACTAGAATTGGAGGCTCTAATAATTATGGTAATCATGGTGTTACACGTATGGGCTATTACTACGAAGGTACTACTCAGTACTTGAATCTCCATGATGGATGGGATACAAGTGCAGCTCACTATATTACCTATGGAAATTGGGGCAGTGCAACACCGGTATGGGTGAGACCTTAATCATCCAATACTTTTTTTAGGAATTGATTGGTATGCCACAAATTAATACAAAACCACTAATTATTTTGCTATTAATTTTTACTGCCTTGATATTTTATATTTTCTCAACATTTTATACTTCCAACACAAAGGATAGTGAAGTATATCCCAAGCAAGGTCTTGAAAATATTAGTTGCAATTCGATAAATGCTGAAGTGTACCCAGGGAATTCAATACAAAGCGCGATAAACAATATAAGTTCAGGTGGCACTGTTACTGTTTCTTATGGATTATACAAAGAGAATTTGGTTATTGACAAACCTTTGAGTATAATATCAAAGCCAGGAGAAACTAATAACACTATTGTCCAGGCTGCAGACCCAAAAGAAGATATATTTCATATAACTGCAAACAATGTAACGGTCAGTGGTTTCAATATAAATGGATCACAGGATAAGTCTGGTATCTATTGTAGTGGTTCTAATAGCAACATAACTGGAAATAAATTAAGTTATAACATGTATGGCGTTTACATCAATAATTCAAATAGGAATACTCTAGATGATAATGAAATGAATGACAATTTTTTTGGAATTTATTTAAAGAATTCTACTAACAATCAACTAAGTAGCAATAATTTCTCAGATGTTGAACTATTTGCCATATTAGATAATGGAGAAGGAGGAATAGGAGGAATTTGTTTGGAAGATTCAAATGACAATAAGTTAATGAACAATACCATATTAAAATATGGGGAAGGCGTGAACCTTACTAATTCTTCTAACAATGAGCTAAATAATAACTCTATTTTAGATAACTATTTCAGCCTTCGTCTTGAAAATTCAAATAATAATAACATTTTGAATAATACTATTGTAAAAGGTGGATATTCGTTTTCAGTTATAATTCATTATTCTCAAAATAATACCTTAAAAGGTAACACTGCAGGTCCTAATACTGAAATTAAAGTAACTTATGGCTTTAACAGTACAAACAATACACTGGAAGGGGAGTTAGATAATGCAGACGAAACCCCAAAACATATAATTCCCCTTAAGAACAAAATTTCTAATTTTGGAAATGTTTGAAGATGAAAGCGTGCATAGGTAGGTTACGTTGGTTCTGTTGCAAAAAAAATAATGAGAGAAGTCCTGAAAGGTTCTGTCAAGTCTACGGATGTTAGATACTTTATAGGCTCCAACGTATCTGAGAAAATTCTTTAGCACCCGTTAACTTAACAGAAATTCCCGTATTCAATAAGGATCGAATCTCCCTGTCCAACATCTAGGAAGTGGACAGTGAGGTTCCCCCTGCTACATGAAGTTACTTCTCCAGAACAATCAGTGACTTCCTTTTTGATTTAAAGTTGCCTGAGCGGGGTTGAGCTC
>JAEZIU010000239.1 GCA_023436485.1 Bacillota bacterium
CGTTCAACTGTCACTGGTACAGATTTCGTATGGTATTTTTAGGCACTAAAATAAGCCTACAGGCTCATATTTCTATAAGCATATAGACTTATTTAGATGTCCAAATATTTTAGTTTAATTATTACTATCTAACAATAGGCATGTCAAATAGAATAGGGGTAATAAACATTACATAGACTTTCGACTTCTTAAATTCAGTAATAGCATTAATATTTCACTCTGACTTGTCATTTTTTTTAAATTCCTCACTGACTACCCGATATATTGGTATTGAAATTAACAATAACGGAAACAACCAAACTAAACCATGATAATATGCAATTGACGATTCTGCGCTAAGAACACATATTATTATACTTTCAAAAGTAGCCATCGAAATATAAATACTATTCGATATTTTTACATCTTTCATTTTAACCCTCTTGTTTACTGATATACAGGATCAATATAATTTGCTGTTCTTGTAGAATATGTACTTACTCGGGTATTTCCAGTAGGTTGACCATATTGATATTCAGCATACCGTTCTTTCTTCAACGTATAGTCTGCATATACTCCTAATCTGCTGTATTTACTTGAATTGGCTGGAATTGTTGTTGCCACAGAAAATGAATAGCTGAAACCAATATTCAATGTGACCCCTTGCCATGGATAGTTAGCATTAACATTAAAACTTTTACCTTTTGTAATAGTATAGCTAGAGGCCTTTGTCCAATTTGGAGTTCCTGAATGATAACCAACAAAATAATGGTTCAACTTTGACGACGCTAAAGTTTCTTGCAATCTCCATTCTTCACCGTATCGATATTGCGATGTTCTATGAGCCTTCATATAAAGCTCATAATCCTCCGCTGTTGGAAAAATCAGCTCATTACCACTTTGATCGATATAAGTATATTCACTTGTACTTTTTGATTCCATAGCATTTGTTGACGCAAATACATTTGATGGAGATGCAATAACAGTGACTAACGTAAGAATCAGTGCAAAAACTTTAATCATAACTTTTTTCATAATGGAAAGCTCCTTTCATATTCTCATTTGGCATATAATTTTACCTACCCCCGTATCTAACAACTAAGATTTACCTTTGTTGGATATTTTTACTATAACACGCTTATGCAGTTTGTCAATTAATTACGCATAAAATTAATATTTATTTAATAATATTGTCATATTTTTGAATTTTACTTTTTTTTATTCATGATCCTCTTTACTATCTGACACTATCATTAACTCAATATATATTCTATGGTACATGGTAATGGTAGGCACTATTCAAACACTATTTTTATTTCCATCGTGAAAGATGATGGTATTAGACACTAAAATAAGTCCATATACTAATTTTAAATTATTGGTATATAGGATTAGTTAGATGTCCAAATTAATTTATATGGCTAATGGGGCAATAATGGGTCAAATTGATTGTTACCTATACCAAAACCATTGATTTTACTATACTTTAACCTAATTAACCGTAGGTTCGATTCCTATCAGATGCACTATTTGTTTTCGTGTTTTAATCATTTCACCATTCTTACCCGTTTCCTGGATTTTACTGGTTTTTTCTGATTTACTCCCTAATTAAATCCAACCTTTATAACATTATGAGTCTGCTCAAAGCATTCATATGACACTGGCTTTAATATGGGATAATTTACCGTTCTTATACAAAATTCTGCTAAATCATGAAAAAATGTGGTCTCCACTTTTACAGTATATTTTGCCCTGTCCTCATTATATTCCTTAATTTTACGCTTAAGCTCTTTTTCGTTTTTACCATAGAAAGATTTATATAATCGTTCCATTAGCTTTGTCAAGAACAGGTGGCCTGCCCGCCGTACAAAGCTCCCCCATTTCGAAGCAACCTCATCAATAGTTTTATCTTTGCTGACCGTAATCCTATAAACATAGTATTCAACCATAATTATACCCCTCTAACTATCTTCTCCAAATCATCAATGACTGAATTTTAAACGGTGTGGCTTGATTCTAGTTCTATAATTTTCTTTTCTAATTCGGTCATTTCTCTTATCTTAACAGTAACCAAAATCCCATCACAATTTTCTTAATTAAGTTGCCATATGAAAAAGACTACTAACATTAATACTGATAATTAGTAGTCTTCCTTGAATATTCAGTTTTTAATGGATCAACATTATGCTCATTAATCGAAGAATAATATACCTATTCCTTCTTTTCATCTTCATCTAACTGTTTTTGTATTTTTTCTTGTTTTTTGTTATTCAGATAACCAAAGAACGATAGCACAATAAAACTGCCAATGGTTGCGCTAATTAACGTGACTGCTAACACGGCTATAAAATACCCTATACCATCCTCCTTATATTTATCTGCGTATTTTGAATAATTCAAAACACCATTAATTGACGTTACTACAACTCCCGTCACTATGCTGTTCAATAAAGGAATACCTTTTGCTCGTTTTGTTTCACCATATATGTTGAGTCCAAGCATTATGTGACGTACAATCATGTAAAAGGATATTCCCAAGAAACAGATAACCTCTACAGCATACTGTTTAAATG
>JAEZIU010000273.1 GCA_023436485.1 Bacillota bacterium
GACAATGGTCGTGAGCTTGGCAAATTTTTATTGGAGAGGCACAATATCATAGAAAGCTTTCTTAAAAATCTGGGAGCGGATGATGATGTTCTTGTTGAAACGGAGTTGGTAGAACACAGTATTTCTGCCGGAACTCTATCAACATTAAATATGTTTAACAAGTTTTTATTATTAAATCCCGAGCTAGTTCAAAAGTTCAGGGATTTCTGTAAACAAGATACCGGATAACAACCTCTTAATTCAGCTGCTTTGTGATAAATGCAAAGCAGCTTTTTATTTTTTACTCACTTTCTGTAACACTTTTAAATAACAACACATATTTTAGATTAGGTAAACGAAATTAGACTCAGCTAAAGTTATTAGTTAAGTATAAAAAATGTCTAGAGGTGTTAATTTTGTTGGATGAGAGCTTTTCACCAGCTATGGGTTCACAAGCCGAATCCTTAAGTGTTGGAAGGGTTATATCACATAATAGTAAATCAATTGGTAGAATTAGAACCGTACTTAAATTTTTAGGGCCGGCATTTATAGTAAGTGTGGCATATATTGATCCGGGTAATTTTGCAACAAATATAAGCGGAGGTTCACAATTTAATTATAATCTGATTTGGGTCATCCTTTGGAGTAATTTGATGGCCATATTCCTTCAATCCTTGTCAGCAAAGCTGGGCATTGCTACAGGGTTCAATCTTCCTCAAATGTGCGGAAAGGTTTTTTCAAGAAAAGTAAACTGGTGTTTCTGGATTGTTGCTGAATTTGCTGCCATTGCAACAAATCTGGCGGAATTCCTCGGATGTACTCTTGGTTTATATTTGCTATTTCGTATACCCATGGAGATTGCAGGATTGATTACAGCTGTACTTACTTTTTTTATTGTTTATATGGGAAAATACGGGCAGCGAGTTATGGAAGGCATTATTTCAGTATTGGTTGCAGTCATATGTGTTTCATATACCTTGGAAGTATTTCTTGCAAAGCCTGATTGGGCATCAGCCGGTCTCCATGTTTTGATGCCATCCCTTCCCAATGGTGAGGCAGTAATGATTGCAGTTGGTATGTTAGGTGCAACTGTTATGCCTCATGTTATATTCCTGCATTCTCAGTTGGTACAGCAAAGAAACAAAGGTTTGACAGATGAACAGAAGAAAAAGCATTTCAGGCTGGAAAGATTGGATATTACTATTGCAATGAATATTGCTTTTATTATTAATGCATCTATGGTCATTGTTTCAGCTGCCGTATTCTACAGAAACGGTTTGGTGGTTGAAACTATAGAGCAGGCTCACCGTTCACTATCACCATTGTTGGGGGCTGCCTCCAGCGGGGCTTTCGGCCTTGCACTTATTGCTTCGGGACTTTCATCCTCTGTTGTAGGTACCATGGCAGGTACTACTATTATGCAGGGCTTTGTTGGCTTAAAAATAAACGATAACGTCACAAGGCTTGTGACAATGCTTCCTGCCATGCTGATAATTATTCTGGGGATAAATCCAATGCAGGCTCTTGTGCTCAGTCAGGTAGTTCTCAGCTTCATTCTTCCTGTTGCAATCATCCCTATGTTGCTGATTACAAAGCGGAAGGATCTTATGGGCTCCCTAGTAAACAAACCTGTAACAAATGTGATTGGCTGGATTATTACTTCTGTTATACTGGTAGCAAATGCGGTACTTTTGGTCCTGACATTTAGTGGAGGGGTGTAGGTTAACATAGCAAAGCCCACAAGCAAAGGGTTTGTGGGCTTTTGTATGTTGTAAATATCCATCAAATTAACCGGAATTTCATTTTCCGCACTATCACAGCTTGCCTTTCCATTTATTTTTTAGTTCACTATCGTACCATAAAGGTATCGTTCTTTTGAAATAATCATAATCCTCAAATGCTAACAAACATCTTTTAACCATGTTATCTACGTCTTCTTGTCCGAATTTCTCAGCCCACTTAATAGAAAATACTGATGCGTGTGCAACATACACAGTCGATATTTCCCAAAAATCATCAGGAATGCAGTCATTAAAATATGCATCCAACTGTCCGATACAGTACGCGGTGCTTAAATCTCTTCCAAAGCTCTCCAGCTTATAGAATTCTTCATAAGGATCTCCAACTTCCCAACGATTAAAATCGATTACTCCAATAGAACCATTTCCCATATAAATCAGATTTCCCGGATGGAAATCACCATGTAAATACGCCGTATCATTGCTCCATATCTTTTCAATATTATCTTTGACATATTGTACTGCAATTTCATCATTTTCAATTCGAACCTTGGATTCTTCATATCGCTTAAGTTGCAGCAACTTTTTTTCTACTTTTGCTTTTTGTGTAATGTTTTCTTTGTCCAATTTTAAACTATGAATTCTTTTTAGAATTTCTCCAGCTTGACGCCCTAAGTGATACTGTTCTTCTTCAGACAATCTTGGTAAAACTTCTTCAAGATCTTGTCCCTCTACCCATGATAAAAGTATATATACATTATGCCCTTGATTACAGCTTCCAAAACCGACAGGCAAAGACATATTAAAGCCTAGTCCGGAAAACTTTTTAATAATTTCGTATTCATTTTTCTTATCAGTATATTTTTCACTGTTTGAGATTCTTAATAATAAATTGTCTCCTGATTTTGTTTTAATCCGGTATTTTGTATCATCAGACCAACCTTTACTTATTTTCTGTACGTCTTCCCACTCTGCACTTCCTCCAATATCTTTGAGTAAATCTATCATTTTGCAATCCTCACAGCTTCCAATTTATGTTTTTATCTTACCATAATCGTCAGCAAAGTAATTGACATATTGAAGAACCCTTTAAAGAATATGCTTATATCCTACATGATAAAAACATTGACGAAAACGACAATCTAAAAATTCACATTCATATTGCCATTAGGTTTGTAGAACCTGCATTTATTGGCTTTTATCAATATACTCTTTAATCAGTTCTATAGTCTTATCTTTAGTAGCATTATCTTATCGATATTTTTTAAAACATCAATTTTAAAACACTTAAAGTCATTATGTTCAAATGAAAAGAGAATAGCACCACGTTCAAAAGCTTCTGAAAAACAATTTGGTTCAATTCCGGGAAATTTACCAACACACTCACATTCATATTCAGCTTCGCAATCAGTTAATGGATTGTCTTCCCAAAAAGGCTCTTCTATCAATGCACATAACATTCTTTTCAAGCTCGTAATCTCTGGATAAGCATTATACATAGGGTTTTGAATAAGCTTATTTATTGTTATATCATCAAAAAATTTCAAATCGTATGCATCATATGTTTTATATAAATTATTATCATTAGCATATATTAAGGAAAGCATGGGAAGTGTATGTTCTAAAATTGAATCCAGGAAATTATCAAGTGAACTAAATTGTTTACTTATCGAATAGTCATTTAAAATCAAATCCATATTAACCTCCTATAATTCAAGCATCTTATTAAGGTCAATATCAAACTGATCAAATAAACCTTCAGTATAATTTAATACCCTACCGCGTTTTCCAAACTCAATTTTTGTATTAGTAGTACAATTGTTATCATTCAATTCAAAATAATTTACATTTACATATTCTTTTTCCATATCATTTCTTGCAATTCCAGCTCTTATTCCATTATAAAAATGATCGCTATGTGTTTCAATAAATAGCTGTCTTTCTGAATGTGCAACAAAATATAAAAACTCGCATACCCTGGATTGAGCTTTTGGATGTAGATGAATTTCCGGATTTTCAATTATTAAAATATCATCTTTATTTGATGCTAGACACATAATAATAATACTTACCAAATAGCTTATTCCTGAACCGACATTTCGAGGTCTCTGACTTTTGCTTTCGCCTACACTATATGCGCCCTTAACAATATCTGTACTTGGTACATCTTCTACTGTAATGGTTGTATTAACAATATATTTAAGCCAAAAATTCACTTGTGTTTCAAGCGTTATTGATGCACTGTCTCTACACAATTCCATTTCTAAATTGTCTTTTTTATGAACCTGTAAATAATGCAGAGCATACTCTCCATCTTTACCTATCCCGTCAATAGATCCATAATTCTTCATATATACATCTTTTGCACCAATTCTATTACATGACAAATAATGCAATTTATTCTTATATTTTTTGATTATACCAGGCTTTACTTTACACTCTTTATTTACAAAAGAAAAATTTACTGCATCCTCTGTAAAAGCTAAAATAGCAGGTGAATTAAAATTACTATCCAAAAGTTCAATCTGTACGCTATTCTCACTTATGTTAATATTTCTTACATCAGCTCGAAAATCTCCCATTGTAACAAGCTCACCATTAAGCCCCTGCCTGCTTTCCAAATTCTGAAACATAAGTAAAATAGCTTGTATTAAAGTCGACTTTCCAGATGAATTAGTTCCGGTCAAAAGATTTAATCTTGAACATTCTATAGTTATATCACTAATACTTTTTAGTGCACTAACTCTTATTTTATTTATCATTAGAAATCTCTCCTACTATTCGAGAAATTATGTTTTTCCGAATTAAAACTTTAGAATCACTATCCCTATTGTTATATAAACTATCCCTAAATTCATTACTTTTCTTCATGTTGTCAATTTTTACTTGGACTATAAGTTTTATACTATCACACTTTATAGGCAATAAAGTCATTCCATAAAGTATGGTTTCAAAAATATTTATGTTTATTGGATACCTTTTTACACTTCCATCTTCCAATGTCTCCAATAATCGAAATGCATTTTCGCCCAAATAAAAACTCACCTGTTCAAGTGCATTCAATGTTAATTTTTCTATTTCTTCGATTTCATTTTCAGAAAAAGAATTGAGCATTTCCATAACTACTCCTAATAATTCATCAATATCGCCTGAGTACTGATATGAAATGCTTTTATCCTTTTCTAATACAAATACTTTTTCGTTAAAATACAAATAGAATGATATAAATCTTAATAATAAATATCTATCCTTCATTCTTTTATCTTTTAAAAATGCTTTTTCTGTTGCACGAGAAAAAACCTCATTTTTACTTAATCTATTAAGTAACTTCGTAGCATTTCCTTGATATAATGCGTTTCTAATTTCTTGCTTATTAAGTTGGGTACCAGCACGATTCACTCTATCAAAAATGTCAAATTTGATTCTATCTGGTGTCGGTGGTTGTATTACATGCGCCATAATTTGATAATCTTCTATTTTGGATTGAAGGACTGGATCCAATGCTTTAAATTTATACTTATTATATTAATCTAATATTTTAAGTCTATCTAATGAAAACTTATTGTCCATAAATTCGAATAATGCTGTCAACCGCTGTCTACCATCAATGACAATGAGTCTCCCTTTTTTATCTTCATTAAAATAGAAAATTGGCAATGGTAGTCCCATAAGAACACTCTCAACTAGTTCCCTTTTTTGCTGAATTGTCCAAACACTTTTTCTTTGAAAATCGCTATCTAATACTACTAAAGATGGTTTTTTATCATATTTTCTCTTTAATTCAAACGCAGTAAAAAATCCTTTATCAACTTTTATTGTTTTCATAGGATACACACTTTCGCTATCTGAGGAAGAATTCGTATGTAGTTGTTCTTCTTCATTCTCAAGAATTATTTCATCATCTTCATCTCTATTATAAGCTGAACTACTCATTTCTATGCTTTTTTTATAATCGACGGCCATTATAATTCCTCCATCTATTGGTAAAGTATTATTAAAAATAATTATACTATAACACCCACCAGAATCAAATAGTAACCTCTTCTTGTCCAAATTATAATTTCAATAATAGTGCAAATTTCTTAAAGTCTTACAATCCCCCTTATTTTTATCTGTCAGTCATTGTTTCTTTTCCTTTCTCTTCTTATATTAATAGAACCTAGTCCATAGTACTTAGATTTGGAGCATCAAAAAAGGATGTTCTAAGCACCCAAAGGCATTGAAAACATCCTATATTTTTATTAGTTGTGTGGCAGTTATCCTCAAATTTTTTGGTTTTCTATATGCTTTTATACAAAAGTAAAACCCCCAAACGATAACCGTTTGAGGGCTTTTGTATGTTGTAAAGAATATTATCTCTTTGAGAACTGTGGTGCTCTTCTTGCTTTTTTGAGACCGTATTTCTTTCTTTCTTTCATTCTTGGGTCTCTTGTCAAGAATCCAGCTTTCTTCAATGCTGGTCTTAATTCTTCGTCAGCCTTTAAAAGAGCTCTTGAAATACCATGTCTGATAGCACCGGCTTGACCTGTGAATCCTCCGCCGATAACTTTGCATATAACATCAAACTTTGTAAGAGTATCAGTGAGGGTTAATGGTTGTTTAACAATAACCTTCAAAGTTTCCAATCCAAAGTAATCATCCAATGATCTATCATTTATTGTAATTTTTCCTTCTCCAGGAACAAGTCTTACTCTTGCAACTGATTTCTTTCTACGTCCTGTACCGTAGTAATATACGTTAGCCATTATTTTTTCCTCCCTCCATTAAATGTTCAAATCAAGTACTTCT
>JAEZIU010000026.1 GCA_023436485.1 Bacillota bacterium
ATATTATCACGGGGACTAATGCTGCATACGCGTCTGTGAAACTATACTGCGACAGGCCTCTCAATAATGGAGGAAAGGTTCAGACAATAGTCATCAGTATGAAATAGGTTTCCAATACAAAAAGAATAAATTTAAGCTGAAAGATGTAATCCTATAGAACTTATAAAACGGGATTACATCTTTTTTATTGCTCAAAATTAAGAAAAAATTTTTCCATGGAAAAATTGTATATATTTGCTGATTTTACTAATAATAATATCAACAATAGCTTGGAGGTGAAAAAATGCATTCTGATTCAGAAACTTCTGAATGGGAGAAATGGAAATCCAGCCTGGGAAAGGTAGTGAATACAGCAGAGGCAGCAGGTATGTCCGAACGAACAGTTGACAGTATTGCATATAGAGTCGGTAACGTACTTAATGCAGTTGTTGATCCGAACAATGTTCATCAACGGGTTTTAAAAGAACTGTGGAAAGTAGGAGATGATGAGGAAAAAAAGACACTTGCCAATATGATTGTAAAATTGGTTAAAAACGATTAGAAAGAATATTTTTGTATAACATAACGCCTTATGATCCTATACAAAAGGATTATATATAAATTAAAAACATTATATAGGAGGAAACTTTTATGAAAAAGATTTTTGCATTAGTTATAACATTAGGATTAGTTTTAAGTATGGCAGCATGTAATAAGGCAAACACCCCCGGACCTTCAACAACATCACCATCACCCACTTTAAAAACACCGACTACTACTTCACCTACATCACCTGCACAAACTTCTCCATCACCGGGAAAAGCATCTCAGTCCACTGCGACAGCTACTCCTTCAAAATCAGCTCAGGCAGGAAGCTACAAAGATGGAACCTTTTCTGCAAAAGGTGACCCATGGGAAAACGGACAGGAAGAAGCTATGGTAACGGTTAAGAGCGGAAAAATTTCCGACGTGTCATTGAAAAGATTAACAAAGGATGGTAAAGCTGAGGTTGATTACAGTTTGTTTGATGGTAAGGTTCATGATGGGAAACAGTACCCTAATCTGAAAGAATTTAAGGAAACAATGGCAAAGAAAATGGTTGAAAAACAAAGTGCACAGGTTGATACCATTGCAAGTGCGACAACAACAACAAAGAATTGGACAATAGCAGCACAGAGAGCACTTGACAAAGCTAAGAAATAAAATAAAAAAATCCGGGCGTATAAACATGTATATATTCCCGGATTTTTTTATATATTTTTTTATGTAATTATTGTATAATTATGCATATAAAAACTGGCAGAGTAGATTTTTGTGCGTTAAGTGCCGGAAGGACGGGAAGTTGCCTTTCGGACGAAAAACAATGAATTTTATTGTTTGCGGTACAAATATCGCATTCCGCTGCCACCAAAAAGGGAATACCTCTTTTGTGTGGCTTCTATTATTTTTAAGGGGCTTTTTATTTTGTCCCGCACATTAAAAGGAGGTATACATAGTGTACGGCAATGTCAAAAAAATGGTTTTGGCAAGTTTATTTATTGCCATTGAAATTATTACTACAAGATTTTTATCTATTCAGACACCAATTATCAGAATATCATTGGACTTTATTCCTGTAGCATTATCGGCAATTATACTTGGTCCTTATACAGCAGGTGTAGCAGCTGCTCTAGCAGATATTTTAGGTATGTTGATTTTCTCTAACGGAGGAGCCTACTTCCCGGGTTTCACATTCAGCTCGTTTGTATCAGGTTTCTTATATGGAATTATACTTTTTAAAAAGAAAATAACTATAAAAAGATGCTTTTTAGCAGTCCTCGCAGTATTGATTTCAACATCCTTGGTACTTAATACAATATGGCTTGTGATTATCACAAACAAGGCAGCATTCGCCATATTAAGTGCCAGAATCGTCAAAGATTTAATAATGCTGCCAATACAAACTTTTTTTATTTATTATGTATGGAGTGCAATTAAATCTACAGTAAAAAGTACTTTAATATTTTATAAGACTTTTTAAATGCTTTTACGTATTTATTATAAATGATAATTAGGAGTTGAGGAATTTTGAAAAAGAAGTTTTTTTCGTCTATTGCAATTATATCAATTGTTAGCATGCTTTTTCTGACAGCCGGGTGCGGAGTAAGGGTAAACGGTAAGGATTATACATTATTCAAAGCAGATCATCAAAATGACAAAAATAGCAACACAGTCATTAGAGAAGAAGCTATCGGAAGTGAGTCGGAAGAGGGCAACAGTAAAATTATTGAAGAAATTGGAACCGGAGAAGTTCTCAATATAAACAATAATGCCGGAAACATAACCGTTAAAAAGTCTGATGATACCAAGCTTGTTGTCGAAATTCAAAAAAAGGTAAGAGGGGTATCTTCTCAAGAGATAAAAGACGTATTTCGTAGTATGAATGTACGCTTGGAGCGAGATGGTAATAACTTACATGTTGTGTTGAAGACAAAAAACGGTAAGGATTTTTGGGATTGGAATAAACTCGAATTAGGCCTTTTGAAGTGTAGTATAAATTTTATTGTGTCGGTTCCCGAAGGAATAAAGGAACTAAATACAGAGACGGGAGCGGGCAATATTGATATCAAAGACATATCTGCCCAAATATCCGCTAATACAGGAGCCGGAAATATTGAGCTTGATAATGTCTCAGCCACAGGAGATACAACACTGGAAACCGGTACGGGTAATGTAGATTTTGACGGAGTTATAGACAAAATTACTTCATTAAACGCCTCAACAGGAGTTGGAAACGTAAGACTGAAAGTGCCGGAGAATACAAAGATGTCCCTTAATGCAGAAACAGGTCTTGGACGTTTATCAGGGTTCTTTGTAGATTCAGATGAAAAAGTCAAGAACAGTTTTGATGGAGAAATAAATGGCGGCGGACCGGAGATAAACTTAAGTACAGGTGTTGGAAACACAGAAGTTGATAGACAATAAAAAAATGCCGTTCATAACACTTTATGGTGTATGGACGGCGTTTTTTATAATAAGCTTTTATAGGACTGCCTTTAGTGAAAGCCATAGAATGTCACAAAGTTCGCAGTTGTTAGTATCGACTGAATACATTTCAGCTAAAGAAGTATTTTTTCCCATATCAAAGGTTTTATCATCAAAGGCAACTGACAGCGAAAACTCGCAGTCACCGAAGTTCTTACGCCCAAGGATATCTATCATTTGTCCTATATCCAGTAACGGTAGACAATCCTCTTTGCTAAAGGATTCGGGCCTTTGAAGCTCAAAGCTGAAATCTTCATCAATGGAGAAATCTTCCGCAAAATCATCATTAAGAGTATCCTCAGAATCATCCACAGAATCTTCCACAGAATCTTCTGTACAATCTTCATTACCCTCAGCATTTTCAGTCACTGTGAAAAGATTGTCAGGCATAAATTTCATATCGTATAGAATTATATCATTACGCTTGGTTATGTTTAGTCCTCCTATAACAAATGTAATTTTCTTGTATTTTTCTTCGGCGGCATCTACACAGACATTGGCAACAGCGACATCATATGCCTGTGGAATCCACAAATCACAGAGATTTTGCTTTTGTTCAACTGTCAGTTCCGCAAGATCATTATCAGTTATTCTAAGTTTCATACTGTTTTCCTCCGCTTGGATAGGCTTAATATTTAGGAAAATTGTACCAATTTTATCCTTAAAAATATTATATTATAAAGTTTGTTTCTTGTCATAAATATTTTAATTTTAAGTCGTCAGAATACACCGTACAGCTTTAAAGTTAGTTTATAACACTTGACAGAGAACACAAGTTTGATAAATAATGTTTAGGTGGATTAATATATAAGTATTTTATGGAGGTTTTACAAATGACAAAGGAAATTAGAAAGAACGAATATGGTAATGAGAGTATTTCATCACTCAAAGGAGCCGATAGGGTAAGGCTTCGCCCGGGTGTTATATTCGGTTCTGATGGTCTGGACGGCTGTGAACATTCTTTCTTTGAAATTTTGTCAAACTCGATTGATGAGGCTAGAGAAGGCCATGGTAATGTTATAGAAGTTACAAGGTTTGCAGACAAATCAATAATGGTTCAGGACTGGGGAAGAGGGTTGCCGGTAGATTTCAATACAAAAGAGGAACGTTTCAATTGGGAGCTTGTTTATTGCGAACTTTATGCAGGCGGAAAGTATCAGAACAATTCCGGCGAAAACTATGAGTACAGTCTCGGATTAAACGGTCTTGGAGCATGTGCAACCCAATATAGCTCAGAATACTTTGATGTTAAAGTATTTCGTGACGGATACAAATACGACCTTCACTTTGAAAAGGGTGAAAATGTCGGAGGATTAAAAAAAGAAAAATGTAAATACGATAAAACATCTACCATTCAGAAATGGAGACCTGATATAGATGTTTTCACGGATATAGATATACCTCTGGAACATTATCAGACGGTATTAAAAAAACAAGCAGTAGTTAATGCAGGGCTTAAATTTATATTAAAGGATGAAGAATCAGGGGAAACCTTTATTTATATTTATGAGGATGGAATAGTTGATTATGTAAAGGAAATAACAAAAGATACAGGATTTACTGAAATTCAGTACTATGAGGGTTCTGCAAAGGGTAAGGACAGAGAAGACAAGCAGGAATACAAGGTGAAGATGCAGATTGCCTTCTGTTTTAACAATCAAACCAATCTTTTGGAGTATTATCATAATTCAAGCTTCCTTGAGTATGGCGGTGCCCCGGACAAGGCTGTAAAAAATGCATTGATATATGAAATTGACAAGAGTATAAAGGCAAGGGGAAAATATAACAAGGACGAATCAAAAATAACCTTTGCGGACATTGAGGACAGTCTTATACTGGTTGTTAATTCTTTTTCAACAATAACCAGTTATGAGAACCAGACAAAGAAATCCATAACCAACAAGTTTATTCAGGAAGCCATGACTGATTTTCTGAAGCAGCAACTGGAGATTTACTTTATAGAAAATAAGATTGAGAGTGATAGAATTATAGAGCAGATTCTGGTTAACAAAAGGAGCAGGGAAACCGCCGAAAAGACCAGAATCAATATCAAAAAGAAGCTCAGCGGCAACGTGGATATTTCCAATAGGGTAAAGAAATTTGTTGACTGCCGTACAAAGGATATAACCAAAAGAGAGATATATATTGTTGAGGGAGATTCTGCACTTGGAGCGTGTAAACTGGGAAGGAATGCAGAATTCCAGGCTATTATGCCTATAAGAGGAAAAATTCTTAATTGTCTTAAAGCCGAATACGACAGTATTTTCAAAAATGAAATAATTACAGATCTTTTGAAGGTACTGGGCTGTGGCGTGGAAATTAAATCAAAGCATAACAAGGATTTAAATACATTTGATCTGGCAAACCTCAGATGGGATAAGGTAATTATCTGTACAGATGCTGATGTTGACGGTTTCCAAATCAGAACGTTGATTCTTACCATGCTTTACAGGCTTGTCCCTACACTTTTGGGTGTTGGTAAAGTATTTATAGCAGAGTCACCTTTATTTGAGATTACCTGCAAAAACAAATCCTATTTTGCATACACAGAAAAGGAAAAAGCAGAAATTATGACAAAGCTTGAAGGCACAAAGTACACCATCCAGCGTTCAAAAGGACTTGGCGAAAATGAACCTGAAATGATGTGGCAGACAACTATGAATCCCGTCTCAAGACGATTGATAAAGGTAATGCCAAGCGATGTTGAGAAAACTACTATGATGTTTGATATACTGCTGGGAGAAAATCTGGCAGGCAGAAAACAGTTTATTGAGGATCATGGCAGTAAATATCTTGATATGATAGATGTAAGCTAATAAAACTAAGATTACTTCATTTTAAATATATAGGAATAATAGGAAAGAGGCAAAAAATGACTCATAAAAATCTGGTTGAACAAAATATTACAGAAACTCTGGAAAGTAACTATATGCCCTATGCCATGAGTGTTATAGTTTCCAGAGCCATACCTGAAATCGACGGATTTAAACCTTCCCACAGAAAGCTTCTGTATACTATGTATAAGATGTCTTTGCTGACAGGAGCTAAAACCAAGTCGTCCAACATTGTCGGACAAACCATGAAGCTCAATCCCCATGGAGATATGGCAATTTATGAGACAATGGTAAGAATGACCAGGGGTAATAACGCTTTGCTTCATCCATTTGTAGATTCAAAAGGTAACTTCGGAAAGCAGTATTCCAGAGAAATGAAATTTGCGGCACCAAGGTATACCGAAGCCAAGCTTGACAAAATATGTGAGGAAATTTTCAAGGACATTGATAAAAATACTGTTGATTTTGTTGACAACTACGACGGAACAATGAAAGAGCCTGTTTTACTGCCAACTACTTTCCCCAGCATACTGGTAAATTCAAATCAGGGTATAGCCGTTGGAATGGCCAGCAATATTTGCAGTTTTAATCTTGAAGAAATATGCAAAACAACATCTGCACTTATTGATGATGAAAACATAGTAATTGAAGACTATCTTAAAGCACCTGATTTTTCATCGGGAGGCCAGCTTATATATTCCGCAAAGGAAATAAGGGATATATATAATAACGGTAGAGGAAGTTTCAAGGTTCGTGCAAGATATAAGTACGATAAGGAAATCAATTGCATTGAAATTATTGAAATACCTTATACAACAACGGTTGAGGCTATTATCGACCAAATAATCGAGCTTATAAAGGGTGGCAAAATCAGAGAAATAACCGATGTCAGGGATGAAACAGATTTAAGCGGTCTGAAGGTGACCCTTGACCTCAGAAAGAATACTGATCCGGACATACTGATGAACAAGCTTTTCAAGCTTACTCCGCTCCAGGACAGCTTTAACTGTAATTTCAACATTCTCATACACGGACGCCCCAAAGTAATGGGTGTAAGGACTATTCTGAACGAATGGCTGTCCTTCAGAGTTGAATGTTTAAAACGCCAGATACTATATGATATAGATAAAAAGAGTGACAAGCTTCATTTGTTAATGGGTCTCAAAAAAATACTCATGGACATTGACAAAGCAATAAAGATCATTAGAGGTACTGAACAGGAAGCGATGGTTGTACCAAATTTGATGACCGGCTTCGGAATAGATCAGATACAGGCTGATTACATAGCAGAAATCAAGCTGAGAAACCTTAACAAGGAGTATATACTAAACAGGGTAGGGGAGACGGATAATCTCGTAAAGGAGATAGCAGAACTTAAAGATATCTACGGAAACGATAAGAAAGTAAAAAAGATTATCCAGAAACAGCTTAGTGAGATAGCTAAAAAGTTCGGTAAACCAAGGCAAACTGAAATCATAAGCGACGAGCAAGTGGAAGAAATCACTACAGAACACTTTATAGAAGACTATAATTTAAAGATATTCCTTACCGAACACAACTACCTCAAAAAGATACCTTTGGTTTCACTAAGAGCAAACCCGGAGCATAAGCTTAAGGATGATGATGCCATAGCTCAGGAGGTGGAGACGCATAACAAGGCTGATCTACTGCTCTTCACCAATAAATATAACGTTTATAAAACAAAGATTTATGAAATTCCCGACTGTAAGGCAAGTAGTTTGGGCGAATATCTTACCAACCTCTTGGGTTTGGATAGTGATGAAAAAATTATATATATTACCGCAACTGATAATTACGAGGGCCATATGCTGTTCTTCTATGAAAATGGCAAGGGCGCAAAAATTGATTTGTCAGGGTACGCCACCAAGACAAACAGGAAAAAGCTTGCGAATGCTTACTACAATGGTTCACCACTTATAAGAATGTTCTTTGTAACTGAAGATATTGAGCTGATTGCTATAAGCAGTATTAACAAAATGCTTGTGTTTAATACAGAAGGTATTAATGTAAAAACGACTAAAAACTCACAGGGAGTTCAGATTCTTACGTCAAAGAAAGGCAGTACGA
This sequence comes from Bacillota bacterium, assembly GCA_023436485.1. GTDB lineage: Bacteria > Bacillota > Clostridia > Acetivibrionales > DSM-1351 > Ruminiclostridium. Next base: position 7,926 of record JAEZIU010000026.1, read on the forward strand.
TGACAGGAATCAAAAGACTGGACGAAATGACACTGTCAAATGTTGATTATTACAGAACAAAAAATATTCCGGCAATAGGTTGTTACATTAAGGAAGAGGACAGGATAGAAAAGCAGATGAGTCTGAAATTAGAATAAAATTGAAAGTATCTAGCCCAAGGTTAGGTACTTTTTTATTACAATAATATGGTGTTTTATTTAAGAATACGTTACATAATTGACATATATAGTAAACTAATGTAATAATGGAAAAAAAGGTAATTAATTACAATTATATCATAGCTGAAAGGTTACTATATATGTTACATAAAATCACAGAAAAAACAGCAATACTATTTTGTTGGGTGTATCTGTTAATCACATCAGTTTGGAACTTTGTCTATTTAATACAAAATAAAGCTTCAGTATATGTTTTTCCGCTGGAGCTTTTTTGTATAAGTGTGTTTTTGTTTATAAACAGATTAAAGGTAAGCAAAAGAATATTCGTAATATTATTGTTTATTATGGCTTTCTGCCTTAAAGGCTTTGTTGCAGTTCGTTATAATGTAATTCCAAAATCAGATTTTAGATTAATTTATAATGCGGCAATAAAATTTGCACAAGGTGATTCTTCATTTTCAAATACAAAATACTTCAGTCTGTGGTCATATCAAACGGGAATTGTATTATACTATGGGTTTCTTCTTAAACTTGGGTGTAATATTATAGGTCTTAAAATCTGCAACTGTTTGTTTATAGCTGGAGTTAATGTTCTGATTTATTTGATTTCGGACAAGCTTGTTGGTGATAAGTATGCCAGATTCATTTCAGTAATGTACCTTTTTTATCCTGCGACCTTTTTCCTGTGTTCTGTATTAACAAACCAGCATATTTCTAATTTTTTTATATTATTGGGAATTTACCTGTATGTTTTCAGAAAAATCAGCACAGTAGGAAATACTGTATTGGCAGCAGTAATGATTGCTGTTGGAAATGCCTTGCGTCCACAGGGGATAGTAATAATCGTTGCATTCGTTATTTGGGCGATGATAGAATTATTTCACAAAAATATCGATAAAGAAATTAAGATAAAAACAGCTGTAAGAATTTTAAGCTTTGTAACTGTTTACGTACTTTTGGTAAAAGGAATGTCATTTGCAACGCAAATATCGGGAGTGAATCAGAAGGGTCTGGGCAACGACTTTCCATTATATAAAATAGTGGTAGGATTAAACAATGAGACTACAGGATATTATTCTAATAAAGATGCCATAAAACTGATTTCAATAAAAGATACTAAAGCCAGAAATCAAGTGGCACTGAGAATTATAAAAGAAAGGCTGGCAGACGGTGATAAATTAAAAGATTTAATGATTAGAAAGCATAATAAAATGTGGGTAAAAATGGATGATTCAATTGATTGGGGTTTTAAAAACATAAACCAAAGTAGCATAACATTGTTGGGAAAGCATATTGCATATGAGAACTTTAAAATAAGAATCTTGAAGCAGGAAAAGGTATTTTATTGTTTCATATTTTTTATGGCGCTAATAGGAGTTTGGATAGGAAGCAAAAAAAGTGAATATGAAAAAGGGTTTATTCCAATTTTATTAATTACCCTTGCCAATTTCGGAGTATATACCATTATAGAAATTCAGACCAGATACCGGGACTTTCAAATGATGTTCGTATTCATACTGGCAGCATCAGGAGTTCGGTATATGGAATTTTTTATAAAAAGAAGTTTAGAATTTTGGCATAACAGAATATACTTGACAACAGTGGATAAAACTATAAAATAAGTATAGTTAAAAAATATATATTTTGGAAGGAATGCTGATATATGAACAAAAATCCTATTGTTACTTTTGAAATGGAAAACGGAAATATTATGAAGGCTGAACTATATCCTGAAATTGCTCCAAATACCGTTAATAATTTTATTTCTCTTATAAATAAGGGCTTTTATAATGGCGTTATATTTCACAGGGTTATCCCCGGTTTTATGATCCAGGGAGGAGATCCGGAGGGAACAGGAGTGGGCGGCCCCGATTACAGTATCAAGGGAGAATTCTCAACAAACGGATTTAAAAATGACTTAAAGCATGACAAGGGAGTTCTTTCAATGGCAAGGACAATGGTTCCTGATTCTGCCGGATCCCAGTTCTTTGTAATGGTTGAAAGAGCACCTCACCTTGATGGTCAATACGCTGCATTTGGTAAGGTAATCGAAGGAATTGAAGAAGCAGATAGAATAGTAAGCGTAAAGACGGACAACAATGACAAGCCAAAAGAACCACAGGTAATGAAGATGGTTACTGTTGAAACTTTTGGTGTAGAGTACCCTGAACCTGAAAAAGTATAAATTATTCAATAAAAGAAAGCACCTTGTATCATGTCTTTATTGACTGATTCAAAGTGCTTTTTGCTTATATATTAAGAATTGCTGATTCTGTTTATAATTGTCCTTGCTGCCAGAACACCGCTGGCACTGGCTTGTGAAAGTCCTCTTGTTATACCGGCACCATCACCTATGGCAAACATATTTGGAAGTTTGGTTTCAAGTTCGTTAGTGAGCTGGAGTCTTGAACTGTAGAACTTAACCTCTACACCATATAGCAGTGTATCGTAGTTTGCTGTACCCGGAGCAATCTTGTCGAGAGCGTAAATCATTTCAATAATATTGTCCAGATGCCTCTTGGTTAATACAAGGCTCAAATCTCCCGGGGTCGCATTTAACGTCGGGTGAGTGAAGCTCTGGCCCAGCCTGTGAGGGTTTGTTCTTGCCCCCTTGATTAAATCCCCAAACCTTTGTACCAGTACTCCTCCGCCAAGCATATTTGAAAGGGAGGCAATTCTCTTACCGTATTGATAAGGCTCATTAAACGGTGATGTAAACCTGTTGCTGACCAGAAGTGCAAAGTTGGTATTTTCACTTCTCAGTTTTGGATCAGTATAGCTGTGTCCGTTAACTGTTACGATTCCGTCAACATTCTCTGAAACAACATGTCCGTATGGATTCATGCAGAAGGTACGTACAAGATCACCGTACTGTTTTGTCCTGTACACAAGCTTGGATTCGTATACAACATCAGTAATGTGTTCAAATACCTTGGCAGGCAGTTCAACTCTTACTCCGATATCAACCTGGTTGTTGATGAGGTCAAGCTTTAACCTTTTACACTGTTGTGAAAACCATTCAGCACCTGATCTTCCCGGTGCTGCAATAAGATACTTACAGTTAATGGTCTGTCCGTCGTGTAATTCTACAGCGTAGCCGCCGTCCTTGCAGGGTTCGATGTTCAGAACCTGTGTATTGCACATGAGTTCCAGACGTTCCAAGAGATAATTGTATAGTCTTTTAAGTATTTCAAGGTTGTTTTCAGTACCAAGATGCTTTACTGATGCCTGTAAAAGATGAAGGTCATTTTCCAATGCCCTCTTTTCAATAGCCTTTGCTTCATCAGTATATGTGGAGAACATTTCCTTCGTAGCTCCAAATTCAACATTAACATTGTCAACATAATTAATTAGTTTCATAACTTCGTCATCAGGCAGATAATCATTAAGCCAGCCGCCGAAAGCAGTTGTAAAGTTGAATTTACCGTCGGAATATGCTCCCGCACCGCCGAAACCACGCATTATATCGCATGTTTTACAGCGTATACAGTCCCTTGTCCTGTTAGTAACAATCGGGCAGGTTCTTTTAGTAATATCGTGTCCCTGTTCAATCATTACTACCTTGAGTTGGGGATTTTGTTTTGTCAGTTCATAGCCGGCAAAGATACCGGAGATACCGCAACCGATTATTACAACGTCGTACATTGAATTGTTCATGTAAACCCTCCATATACAAAATGTCTAATTTTTTATTTTACATAAAAAATGCATAGTAGCTGGTAGCTTGTCTACCCAAATTATACATTATACATTGCATAAATAGAATAGTAAATGGAAAAAAATAATTATGTAAATTTAGTTTATATATTTGAATTACTATATTAAAAGTGATATACTTTACACAAAATAAAAAGACAGTTCGTGACCATCCTGTCTAAAAACAAAACTATGGCGACGCTGCCTGCTTACTTGCAGGGCAGTATTTTGTTTTGTATAAAGGCTTTTTTAAAGGAACTTTGTCACGGCGATGGAGGTTAAAATGAATAGAAATATCAGAAGGTTAACGGTGGCAGCGATGATAGCAGCCGTGTATTTTGTTCTAACAATGATTTTTTATGTAACAAGTTTTCAGCCACTTCAGAGCAGGCTTGCTGAGGCACTTACGGTGCTTCCGTATTTTACACCGGTAGCCATACCGGGACTTTTTGTTGGGTGTATTCTGGCAAATATACTGGGAGGAAACGGAATATGGGACGTGGTTGTAGGAAGTCTTGCATCTCTACTTGCAGCTTACCTTACTTACAAATTAACCTATAAGAAGCCCAAACGTAAATGGTTGGCACCATTGCCTGCGGTTCTCATAAATGCTGTAGCAGTTGGGATTATGCTTAGTGTACTTTATGATATGCCCTTGCTAGTAAATATTTTATGGGTGGGATTGGGACAGTTGTTGGCTTGCTACGTCCTTGGATTTCCATTAATGTTACTTATTGAGAGAACTAAAAAATTAAACGAACTTTTTAAAGATATTTCTTAAAAATGTTCACATTTGTCTTGATTTTTTCTTTTGTCTAATATAAAATAATTTTGTCGAAATACTATTGGTTTTGTTTAATTAAAAAATTTAAATACAGATATTTTCCAAATAATTGATTTTTTATTTTTTAAAATGTAAAATTAAATTAAGGAAAAGTATCCCGTATATTTTCGGTAATATGGTCCGACAGTTTCTACGAAGCCGCCGTAAATGGCTTTGCTACGGGTGTTCATCTTAGACATCGCACTTTGTCATAAGATTTTGAACTCCC
>JAEZIU010000084.1 GCA_023436485.1 Bacillota bacterium
GAATTCCAAGGGCTTTTGTCAAAGATGGTAAGATATCGAAAATCCTGAATTATTTGATATAAGCGGATTTGGAGGATTTGGTAATAAAAACTTAATTTGACCTCACACATGTCGGAATATTATAATATCACTATATGATAACATAAACTATAATTATCTCCTTTGAACCGCATAAAATAAAATAAAGGGTTTAAGTAGAGAGTGGGGGTTTAAATTGTCTCAATATAAAAAGATAATGGTCAGTATTCAGGATAATTTACTTGAGGAAATAGATAACATGGTTACCGTCGAAAAAACCAATAGAAGTGAACTCGTCAGAGAAGCGATGATACTTTATTTGAGGGAAAGACGCAAAATTCGTTTGAGGGAAGAAATGAAGCTTGGCTACGAAGAAATGGCTGAAATAAATCTTAAGCTGGCTGAGGTTTGCCTTGCAGCCGACAACGAGCAGCAATGCAAGTATGAGGAAAGGCTTGGGGAGATGGAGGAAACGTGGTAATTAAAAGAGGAGACATTTATTACGCTGATCTGAGCCCTGTTATTGGCTCAGAACAGGGCGGTGTAAGGCCGGTTTTGATTGTACAGAACGATGTTGGCAATAAATACAGCCCTACAGTAATTGCTGCTGCAATTACTTCTCAAATTAATAAAGCTAAGTTGCCGACTCATATTGAAATAGGTGCTCTGGAATACGGTCTTGCAAAAGATTCCGTTATTCTTCTTGAACAGATAAGAACTATTGACAAGAAGAGACTAAGGGAAAAAATAGGGCACCTTGATGATGATCTGATGACAAAAGTCAACAATGCTCTGGAGGTTAGCTTCGGACTTTCTGAAATATAGACATTAATATACGAAAGAGAGGTATTTTATGACAGGATTGTTTAGGAGAATAAAAAAAGAGTATATAATTATAGCTCTGATATTGATCGGCGGATTCGCATTGCTACATATTGCCCCTGCTGTTATGGCTTCTACAACGCCAACTTCAACAAGCAGCTCCCCCGTTCTGTATGACAAAACCTACATAGATGCTTTAGAGACTGAATTAAAAACTCTTATACAGACAAGCAATGCTCAACAAAAAGTAGCGGAGCTTGAAAAAGAAATTGCGGATCTGAAAGCTAGTATGACTTTCAAAATAATCAAACTTCAGACCGGTCAAACGCTAATTGGCGGTGAAAGCTGTGAAATTATTGTCAGGACTAAAAACAAGGTTAAGGCATATGTAGCTTCTACTGCAACAGGTGGTGTTTCAAACCTGATATCAGGAAGAGATATTAAAAACGGCGAGACAATTCCCGACAATCAGCTCCTGCTTATACCAAAAGCTGACGGAAGAGGTATTAAGGCAAATGCACCCGCAGATATAATGATAAAAGGCACATATACTATAAAATAAATGTTAAACTTACATATAAAATACAATTATTAAGAAAAAGAAGCTTATAGTCGATATTATAAATAGCTTCTTTTTTTTGTTTGAAAAACCGGAAAATCGGATATATAAAAATAAACCATAAAAAAGGATAATGACGAGATGAGAAAGAAAAACAAGCCAACAACCAAACTGGATAGAAGGATTGATATTCTGATCAGAATAGTGTTAGTTCTGGTAATTGTATTAATAGTCTTTTTCTTCGCAATCCGGCCTATGATTTTTAAAAAAGACTATTATTTTGAAACCGGAAATGATGTTACTCTTGAAAATTTGGGAAGTGACAAAGGTTTGGATAATTATGATATAGCAGTTATAGGCGATGGTATTGATGGAATCAGTGCCGCGCTGGGAGCAGCGAATGTAGGTGCTAAAACCCTTCTGGTTTGCTCAGATAAGGAACTTGGAAGTCAGATGGGCGGTTCATATGACACAAGCTGGTCACCTGATATTACTCCCACAGGGAATACTGTAAGCTCTGATATATTTAAGGAAATCCGATACAAATCAGGTGAAGGCATAAACATAGGTAATTATCTGAAAACAGTCAAGGATATGGTTTCTGAAGAAAAGAATCTTGATGTAATGTATGATTCCAAAATCACTGACATGGCAATCCAAAACGGTCAGGTACAAAGTATTGAATTTGACACTCTTAAAGGAAAAAGAACAATAACAGCAAAACAGTACATAGATGCTACAAAAGATGGAGAAATACTTAATCGGGGCAATGTACCGTATAGCATAGGTTATAGCGACATTGGAATACAAAAGCTGTATCCACCTGTTTACCTGAATTTTACGGTATCTGGAGTTGATTACAAACAGATTGAAAAATTAATGAATGAGCAGAAAATGCTTGTTAGCAGCCTGCTTAAACAATATAACATAAGTAATTCAAATATAGCTATTTCCGGGTTCAATATATCCGACCAGGGTGACAATAAGATTCTGATTGAAGGAATTACCGTAAAGAATGTAGACCTCAAAAATGAAAAAAAGGTTCAGGAATATTATAATATTGCTTCAAAAGAATGTATGGATTTGTTCCAATTTTTAAAGCTAAACCTGGAACAGTTTAAAAATGCCAGTGGATTAAGTATTGCAACACAATTTGTCAAGCCTTCCGCATATCACTTCAAAGGACTTTATAATTTAACACTGGGAGATATTCTCACAGGAAAGCGATTCAGCGACAGAATCAGCACTGCCTCAAGACCGGTAACAATGACTATGGAGGACGGAAACGGTTATATCCTCTGCAGTCCAAAGATATTTTACATTCCTCTACGTTCCATGATTCCTCAAGGCCTTACAAATGTGCTGATGACAGGTGATAAAATATCTTGTTCATCACTGGTGCAGAGTGCTATAAATTCAAATTCAAGTAAGTCCGGTTCGGGGTATGCTGCGGGGATAATATCCGCCTACAGCATTTCGAAGAAAATAGATATTCCTCATATAGTTGAGGATTACAATCTGGATACCCAGACTGAAATAGAGAAGATATTGAGAAAAAAGGGAATATTCATGTCGGATATAAAAGAGGATTTGACTAGTATAACAGGAAACTGGAGTTATCCGTATGCTGAAAAACTCATAAATATTGGTTTGTTGAGCGGAGGAATAACGAATGATTTTAAATTCAACAAGAAGGCAAAAAGCCAGGACTTTGCCTATGTGATACTAAATGGTGTAATCAGGACATCACCTGAAAAATACAATTACAATTTTGATGCAACCCTCAGAGTCTATTTAAAGGATGAACCTTTAACAAAGAATAGGCTGGCACAGATTCTTTTGGATGTGTCAGGAAAGAAGGTTGCAGATAAAAAGTATTATGATGAAGCCTGTAAGCAGGGGCTTATTGATGAAACTCTGATACAGAAACTCAAGAATAAATCGGATGTGGAATACTCGGAAATGTATTACGCTGCTGTAAAGGCTATAGAGAAGATAACAGGAAAGACAATGAAATAAGTTGTGTAAAGGAACTAAATGAGAATGTTGCAAAATTAATTTTTATCATTCTTAAACTATACTAAGGAGTATAAATTGTATCAATGGAAGCTTGGTTAAAGATATTTGCAGATGTTTACCGGTAAAATATCCAAAGATGAGCCGCTATAAACTCTTGCAAATATCTTAGAAGCAATCATTGATATAATTTTTTTTATGCGGGAGTTAGTTATTAATCTTAATTAATCCCAATTTTACACCTAAAATATAAAGTATAAATTTTGGAAGTCTTAACATTCTTTTGAAACGCCATGGCTCCTTGTAAAGTCTGTAGAGCCATTCTAAACCATGGTTTCTGAAAAAATCAGGTGCAAGCTTCACGTTTTCGGCCAGAATATCAATTGTGCCCCCTAAACCCATACATACCTTAACCTTAATTTGGTCCTTGTGTTGATGAATCCACTGCTCCTGTTTCGGTGCTCCAAGGCAGACAAAAAGGACATCGGCTCCCGAATTGTTTATCTGGCTGATTATTTCGCTTTCATCTTCTTGTGTAAAATAGCCATTTCTGGTACCGACAATTTCGGCACCCGGGTAATCGCAAATGACATTTGCATTGGCCCTTTCAGGTATACCCGGCTTTCCACCGAACAAGAAAAACTTTATAGGTCTTTTTGCTGAAGCTATAAGAAGATTTTTAGCAAGATCAAAGCCGGACACTTTTTCTGCAACGCTTTTCCCTAATATTTTTGATGCAAGAACTACTCCGGCACCATCTGCAACTAACATATCTGATGTATTAAGAATTTCTTTAAGCTCTTTGTTTGTAATTCCGTCCATCATGATTTCTGCATTGGGAGTATATATTGAATGGTTTTGGTCTGATTTTATGAATTCATAAACTCTTTCAACCGCCTGTTCCATAGTTATATTATCTATATTAATTCCTGCTATATTAACAAGTTTCCTCATAAAAAAATAAATAACCTCCATTGTTTGTTAAAAACACTTTAAAGTTTAGATTATCTATATTTATTTGTCAATGTTGTGTAAATTACCTTATAAAACATTTGTGGCAGAATATTCTTATAAATAAAATAACTGTTTATATAATTAAAAAACACATATATTATGTATATGTGTTTTTTACATTATTAGATGGGAGTTAGTTATGTTAAATATGGGAAAAGTACTTTCTACGCTTAAAAGCTATTTGCTCATAACATTTGGTGCAGGAATAACCGCCTTGGCAATAAACATATTTCTTGTTCCATACAAGATAGCACCCGGAGGACTTAGCGGACTGGCAACAGTTCTTTATTATCTGACAAATGGAAAATTAAGTATAGGAATAACAATGCTTGCAATTAACGTACCCCTTTTTATTATGGGTTACAAATTTATAGGAAGAAAATTTTTTATCAGAACAGTGTACGGAACAGTTGTTTTATCGGTAATCATTGATACAACTGAAAAGTATATCGGAAATATAGCCCAAAAACTTCTGCTTGACGGGAATGCAAGCTCTGTGGCGCCTGATATACTTCTATATAGTATAATCGGCGGTTTTTTAAGCGGTATCGGACTTGGTATTGTTCTAAAAAAGGATGCTACCACAGGTGGAACTGAACTTGCTGCAAAGCTTTTGAACAAGCTGTTTCATAGTCTGACAATAGGACAGATGCTACTTGCCATAGATGCAATAATAATTATGTTTGCGATAATTATCTTTAACAGTATTCTCATAGGTTTATATTCTCTTGTAAGTCTTTTTATCACGATTAAAGTAATAGATGCTATTGTTGAAGGTGTCGACTACGCCAGAGCTATTTTTATAATCTCAGAGAAGCAGGATGAAATATCGCGCAGATTGCTTGTGGAACTGGACAGAGGTGTAACTGAATTAAAGGGTAGAGGCGTTTATTCGGGAAAAGACAAAAATGTACTGCTTTGTGTAGCAGCAAGGACGCAGGTTCAACAGCTGAAAGAAATAGTACATGAAATTGATAAAAATGCGTTTATGATACTTACAGATGTGAGAGAGGTTCTGGGAGAAGGGTTTACAGGTATAGCCTCAAAGTAGTAAGCAATAAATAAAGTATAATAGCCGGAAAATCTACATCAGTTGATTCTCCGCTATTATACTTTTAGTTGGGCTGGTCTTAAACCATTTTATCAGTCTATGCCTTTTGAGTACATTTCATTTGACGGGTTAGGACTGATTGTAACATAAAGACTTAAATCCTCTTTTACTAGAGGAACACTGAAATCATCCTGACCACTGGCAGTGCCTACCGAACCAAATGATATTTCAGACACATCATCATTGACTCTGACTTGACCGCTGCCTGTCAAAACATAATAAATCAGTTCTGAATTTTCATGTTTGTGTACAGGAAGGGTTTGTCCTGCCTTTAGATTCAGTACAAAGGCCAGTACTTTTGGATTGGCAAATAGTATTCGCTTGGTCAGATTTTTTTCATTAAAAACCATACTGTCTTGAGTATTTTTCAATTCCATTCTGATTTCTCCTTTCAGATGTGTTCAGCACTAGTGTCGTTTTAGTTCAAACCAAGTTCTTTACGTTTCTTTTCAATGTGGTCAACATAAATTTGAATAGTTTTCTCGGCATCCAATTCTACTACAACCTTACCTAACCCAAGAGTTTCTGTTGTCTCGGTAAGAGTTTTTACAACTACATCGCTACCGGTAATAGAAGGTACGGGCGCGATATGCACAAGCCAGCCAAGAGCTACTGCGGTACATGCATCTGCCACAGCCTTTTGTTCAAGGTATTCGGGAGCTCCGATTACCAGGGGCAGCTTGTTTGTATCGACTTTAAGAGCATCTGCAAGCTCTTTTGCGGTATGAGTCATTTTACCGATATCCACGCAAGCACCATATGAAAGTACAGGAGGGATACCAAGCTGTTTACAAACGGCCTTTAAACCCTCGCCGCATTCGTCGGCAGCCTTTGGGTCTGTTAACCCGGTGTATTCCATTACAGAAGATGTACATCCGCCTGATAGAACAAGAATGTTATTTGCAATAAGTCCTTTTGTTATCTTGAATATATTACTTCCACCTTGACCAAAGCGGGCTGTGGTACACCCAACTATGGTAGCAATACCTCTGATATTACCGTTTGCTATCTGCTCAATAAGAGGGTCAAAGCTACCGCCAAGTGCATTTCTGATAGGTTCGGTACTGAAACCGACTGTACAATCAGAAATATGAGGTGGTATATAGGTTTTTCTGTTTTCTGATTTACGCTGCTTGAAGGCATCAATTGCCATATCCAGTGCTTTTGAAGCCTGTTGGCTCATCTTTTCGGGAATAAAGTCCAAAGTTTCTGTTCCCTGCAACTGAATAACCGGATGAGTACTCAAAAGTTTTGTACCAAATCTTTTTGCAAACAAAGGCATAGTAGCTACCGTACAGTTATAGTCAAACATAAAAAGGTCCACAACCCCGGTTGCAAGGAGATATTCCTGTGACAGCCATTCACCTTCCTGACCTCCGTAACCCTTCTGGTTGTGTGTTCCTGCATAATTCATCAACTGTTGGCCTTCACAGACGTGACCCAGTATTTGGATTCCGTCAGCACCCGCAGCTTTAGCCTTTTGCTGCCACTCATCGGTAGATGCCAGATCGATTGCAACGTGAGCAAGCAGTGGCATATGTCCGTTGGTTATAACATTTATCATATTTTCTTTCAGCAGTCCCATGTTTTGTTTCTTTTGAGCAATCTCTTGGGTTCCCATTAGAATTTCCTGTATGATATCCAAGAGGAACAGTCCCTGATATTCATTAGCAACACCAAGACGAACACTGTTTAGAAGAAACTCCACAGGGTCTGAAGTAAAGTTTGTCATACAACGTGTCTGAGCATATGCGACTTCGCTGTAACCACCTCCGGGGAACAGACCCAGCTTGTTCCACAGTTCCTTACGTTGAGTCGGAGCAAAGGCCTCTACTGCTTTTGAAGGAATATGGTATGGGGAGTGGATGTCATCCATAACCCATGTGGCAAACTCTACTGCCAGTTTTTCTATAGGCTGGTTTGCATTAAGACCTGCCATGTCCGCATATTTCTTTAACTTTTCAGGATCTCTTATTTTAAGTCCGCTGTCAGGATGTTCTCCGGCAGCCTTCAAGGTTCTTGCTGCCTGATGACAGTGAAAGATGTTTGCGGATGTACCGATTGTTACATGGCGATACATAAAGTTTCTGGCTACCATTGTATGTGCGTCAACACCACAGGTTCCTCTAGGTACTTTGTCATTAATACGGCAAGGGCCGTTTGCACAAAGTTGACAGGAGAGACCTTCAATACAGAATTTACATTGAATTGGCTGCTGTTGACTGAATCTGTCAAACACATTAGTCATTCCAGAATCATGTACTGCCTGGTACATTTCCCTCATAGCAGGATCAATAATAACATTAAGAGGATAACCTTCCTTTGACTGGTCATTTTTCTTAATATGCTCTCTTTGCCACTTGTGAACTTCCTCCATGGACGGAGATTTTTCAATCTTGTCATAATCAACCTTGATACGATTATGAATATCCGAGTGAGTGTTGGGATCGTTTGAATCTTCTTTTGTAAGCTTTGAACCAAAGGTTGTATTATCTCCCCTCATGGTTCCGGCACTTTTTTCAAAAGAGTTTTTTATATCCTTATCTGACATTAAAAAGCCTCCTATATTGTAATTTCATATATATGTTGCACAATTATGGATTTCTGTATGCATCAGTAATACTTATGCCTTCATATAAAAAAATTTTAAAAAAGTGGTTTACATAATGCAACTTTTTATATTAAGAAAAATAGTATATATTAGGAACAAATATTTTAGAAAGGATCAAAAAATGTCACAATTTGAAATTAATCAGAAAAGCCAGTGTTGTGGTGGCGAAGAATTTGATTATGACGGAGGAAAAAAATTCGGTGAAAAGTGTATTAAAGTACCTGAGGTCATTGGTAGAAACAGCTGTCAAACATTAGTGGAGTGTGTAATTCCATTCCCTGAGCAGTATCCGGCTGTTGAAATCAAGGATATTCACAAGGAGGTAAGGGACCTTATAGTACACGTATGTAAAAACAAGGTTCTTATTAATGGTATTTTGCATAAGAATATCAACTACAAAACTTATGAAGGTAAATGTGATTTTTATTACGATTATCAGAAATACGATAGCTATTACGGAGACGTAAGGCATGTTGCAGTTAATATACCATTTGCATGTTTTATAGAAGTTCCCGGAGCTCGCCCCGGTGATGACTTTGAAATAGAATATGCTGACGTAGAAGATTCCTGCGAGTTAGATATTCTGGAAGATCCAATTTGGGAAAAAGGTTCAGTTACGCAGTATAAGAAATTAAGGGAAAAGGTTATCGTAAAGATTGACCTTAAAGTACTAAGGCATATACAAATAACTGTAAAGCCTGAAAAATGTAATATATGCCCATAAAAGATTTAAGATTAATATGATTGGATAAACAAAAGAGGGGGCATGAAAGTCCGAAAAACTTTCATGCCCCCTGAATTTATAAAATGCCTAATTGTATTCTTTTACCAGCAACGCTCTTATATATCCTCTATCTGTACTGGTAGATTCTACGTAGAAGCCTCTGCCATAATAGAAACGAATAAGATCACGATATTTTGATGCAGTATGAAGACTTACTTTTTTCACCCCATGAGATTTAAGAATCTTATCGGCAAGGTTCATCAGGGACTTTCCTATACCAATGTTATGATAGTCAAGCATGACTCCAAAACGGCTTATATAGGCTGTTTCGTCCGGCATCAGTTTTATTCTGATGGTACCAACGGGATTATCGTCAATGAGGGCTATGTAAACTTCTTTTTCAGTAATATCGGCTTCTATAGTCTCAATACTTTCTGTTAAAGCATCCATCATTACTGATAAACCCGTATCCTGCATATATTTCTTAAAAGCTTCCTGTACAATCGTTGCAATTGCAGGGGCATCCTCTAAAGTGGCTTTTCGGATAATAAATGAATAATTCATATTAACCTCCATTCTTATATCAGCCCATTAAGGTTGCCATTACTGCCTTCTGTGCGTGGAGGCGATTTTCTGCTTCATCAAAAATAACTGATTGAGCTCCGTCAATAACGTCCTCAGTTACTTCATAACCTCTGTATGCCGGCAGACAGTGGAGGAATATTGCATCCTCTTTTGCTTTGGCAAACAAATGGGAGTTAATCTGATAAGGCATGAATATGTTAAGCTTTTCCTGTTTTTGGTCTTCCTGACCCATGCTTATCCATGTATCTGCATAAACTACATCTGCATTGGAAATTGCTTCAACAGGGTCTTGAGTTAAGATTACCTTGGAACCACTGGATTTCGCAGCTTCTTTTGCCTCATCCACATATCTGCAGTCACATTCATAGCCTTTAGGAGAAGCTATGGCAATATCCATTCCTGTTTTAGCACAGCCATGGAGCAGGGAGTGGGCAACATTGTTTCCGTCACCTATATATGCAAGCTTCAGGCCTTCAAGTTTACCCTTATGTTCGTAAACAGTCAGAAGATCTGCAAGTATCTGGCACGGGTGCATTTCATCAGTTAAACCGTTTATTACGGGTATAGTTCCGAATTTTGCTAGGTCTTCTACATCACTTTGATTAAAGGTTCTTATCATAATACCGTCTATGTAACGGGATAGAACATTTGCAGTGTCATAAATGGACTCGCCACGACCCAGTTGTATATCATTTGAACTGAGAAACAGGGAGTATCCTCCCAATTGATACATACCGACTTCAAAGGAAACCCTAGTTCTGGTAGATGATTTGGAAAAAATCATTCCGAGTGTCTTACCCTTTAGCAAGTGGTGTGGGACACCTTCCTTTGTCTGCCTTTTAAGCTTTTCAGAAAGCTTTAATAAACCTTGTATTTCATCACTGCTTAAATCATTGAGACTTAATAAATGTTTCATAACGTAACCTCCATTAAATTGCTTTTATCCTCTATATACCGAATATTCATCGAGGGAATAAACGTCAGCCTTGTTGTCGGCTATCAAACGCTCCAAAATACTTAATACTGCATTGGTTGTATCAAGAGAAGTAATGCATGGAATATTGTATTCCATTGAGGTTCTCCTGAGAACAAAGCCCTTTCTTTCAGGCATTTTACCTCTTGTAGGAGTATTAATAACCAGCGTGATTTTATCTTCTTTGATAAAATCAAGTACATTATGGTCATCAATATATTCAACAGGCAAATTTGCATGCTTTAATGCTTCATAGGTTCCTTGAGTAGCCGAAAGTTTAAATCCAAGCTCCAGCAACTTATTTGCTATATCCCTACACTCGACTTTATCCCTGTCAGCAACCGACAAAAGAACATTTCCGCCGGAGGGTATTTTAGTACCGGAAGCTGCTATGGCCTTGTACAGAGCATTGTAGTAGTCTCTGTCAACGCCCATAACCTCGCCTGTAGACTTCATTTCAGGGCCAAGGAATGTATCGACTGTAGTCAGTTTTGCAAATGAAAAGACAGGTGCTTTTACTGCATAAAAGTCAGTTTCTTTTGCAAGTCCGTTTTTATAACCCAATTCTTTAAGGGTTTTGCCCATAATCAACTTAGTGGCTACACCTACCATAGGAATTCCCGTTATCTTACTCATAATAGGAACAGTTCTGCTGGCACGTGGATTAACCTCAATTACATAAACCTTTTCGTTACTATCCATAACGAATTGTATATTAAACAAACCTTTCACTTTCATTGCCTTGGCTAGGCGGATAGTGTAGTCTTCAATGGTATTCTTGACCTTCTGGGAAAGATTTCTCGGAGGATATACGGCAATACTATCTCCGGAATGGACTCCCGCACGCTCTATATGTTCCATGATTCCGGGAATAAGAACCTCATTTTCGTCGCATATTCCGTCAACTTCCATTTCTTTACCAACTACATATTTGTCAATTAGAATAGGATGCTCAGTAGAAATTTCTGAAGCCATAGTTATATATTCTTCAAGAGTCTTGTCGTTATAAACAATTTCCATGGCACGCCCACCAAGTACGTAGGATGGTCTTACCAGAACGGGGTAACCGATTTTATTGGCAATCTCCTTCGCATGTTGGAAGGAAAAAGCCGTGTTGCCTTCAGGAATAGGAATATCCAGAGATTCCAGAAGCTTCAGGAATTTATCCCTGTCCTCTGCAACATCTATACTGTGGACAGATGTCCCGAGAATCTTCACACCTTCCTGATGTAAGGTTTCAGCCAGATTTATTGCAGTCTGACCCCCAAACTGGACAATAACCCCAATTGGTTTTTCCTTTTCAATTATATCCAGAACACATTCCTTTGTAAGAGGCTCGAAATAGAGCTTATCGGAGGTATCGAAGTCCGTGCTTACGGTTTCGGGATTGTTATTTATAATAATTGATTCAATTCCCATTTCTTTAAGGGTTTCAACAGAATGTACGCTGCAATAGTCAAATTCTATACCCTGACCGATTCTGATAGGGCCTGAGCCAATAACCAGAACCTTATCGCCTGTGGTAACCTCAACATCATCCTTTTCTTCATATGTTGAATAGTAATACGGAGTAGCGGCTTCGAATTCACCCGCACAGGTATCAACTATCTTATAAACCGGATTGATAGGATACTTTTGTCTCAATTCAAG
The DNA here is from genome assembly GCA_023436485.1 of Bacillota bacterium. Taxonomy (GTDB): domain Bacteria; phylum Bacillota; class Clostridia; order Acetivibrionales; family DSM-1351; genus Ruminiclostridium. Next base: position 12,084 of record JAEZIU010000084.1, read on the forward strand.
TATCTTTTCAAGAGGTACGTTAGCAAGATTGGCTATATATGAATCGCCAAATCCTATTTTTTTTGCTCTTGCATACAAATCATAGTCAAGCCATGCAATACCTGCATTTGTAATTTCTTCTCCCAGTCTTACAATCTTTTTCAGCTTTCTTATAAAGAAGTCGTCAATTTTTGTAATTCTGACTATTTCACCGGCTGAAACACCCTTTTGTATGGCTTTGCATATTGCGAATATACGCTGGTCGTTGGGATTTATTATATACTCAACAAGGTCTTCACGGCTCATGTTGTCGAACAGGCTTAGACCTAACTGATAATTGAATTTAATGTCAAGGGAGTCAATAGCTTTGAGCAAGGATTCCTCAAAGGTACGCCCGATAGCCATAACTTCGCCCGTAGCCTTCATCTGTGTTCCAAGACTCCTGTCAGCATTGGCAAACTTGTCAAAAGGCCAGCGTGGAACCTTAGTTACAACATAGTCCAAAGACGGCTCGAAGCAGGCACTGGTGGTTTTTGTAACAGAGTTCTTTATTTCATCAAGAGTCATTCCGATGGCAATTTTAGCTGTAACTCTTGCAATAGGGTATCCCGTTGCCTTAGAAGCCAATGCACTTGAACGGCTGACTCTTGGGTTTACCTCGATAACAACGTATTCAAAACTGTCCGGATTTAAAGCGAACTGAATATTGCAGCCGCCCTTTATGTCTAAAGCTCTGATTATTTTAATTGAAGCAGTTCTGAGCATCTGGTACTCAACATCGGACAGAGTCTGACTTGGAGCAACAACTATACTGTCTCCGGTATGTACTCCGACGGGGTCAAAGTTCTCCATATTACATATAATAATGCAGTTATCATTGCTGTCACGCATTACCTCGTACTCAATTTCCTTCCATCCCGCAACGCTCTGCTCAAGAAGAACCTGGCTAATCATACTAAGCTTGAGGCCTTTTCCGCAAATATATTTGAATTCTTCCATATTATTTGCAATTCCGCCTCCGGAACCTCCCAGCGTGTAAGCGGGCCTGATAATTATAGGAAATCCGATTTCTTCTGCAAAATCAATAGCGGCTTGCATGGTTGTTACAATTTTACTTGGTGCAACTTTTTCGTCAATTTCTTGCATTGTCTCCTTGAAGAGCTCTCTGTCCTCAGC
>JAEZIU010000105.1 GCA_023436485.1 Bacillota bacterium
CTCTATGAAAAGTACGTTTAGAATCAGTTGCCCTCAAAAAATAAAAAGTTGTTAAGGGAGGGTTCTTGGTGATAGAAATAGAAAAGCCTAGAATTGAATGTGTATCAAATAGCGATGATAACACTTACGGCAAGTTTATAGTTGAGCCTTTGGAAAGAGGCTATGGTATTACCCTCGGTAATTCTTTAAGAAGAATATTACTTTCTTCATTACCCGGTGCTGCTGTAAATTCAATTAAGATTGATGGAGTATTGCATGAATTCTCCACAGTTCCAGGAGTGGTAGAAGATGTTACTGAGATTATACTTAATATAAAATCTCTTTCATTATTAATTCATGGCGAAGGATCAAAGGTTATTTATATCGATGCAAATGGAGAAGGGCCAATAACAGCTGGTGACATTATCACTGACCAGGATGTAGAAATACTTAATCCTGACCTTCATATTGCAACATTGAATGGCGATCAAAGATTCTACATGGAGATGGTAATCAGTAAAGGCAGAGGATATGTTTCTGCTGATAAGAATAAACAGGCTGGTCAACCTATCGGTGTCATTCCTGTTGATTCAATATATACTCCTGTCAAGAAAGTAAATTACACTGTTGAAAATACACGTGTAGGTCAGATTACCGATTACGATAAGCTGACACTTGAAGTATGGACTGGCGGAAGTATTAATCCTGATGAAGCTATTAGTCTCGGAGCTAAAATACTTAGCGAGCATTTAAATCTGTTTGTAGACTTATCTGATCAGGCTAAGCATACAGAGATTATGGTTGAAAAAGAAGAAACCAAAAAAGAGAAAGTTCTCGAAATGACTATTGAAGAGCTTGATTTGTCAGTTAGATCATACAACTGTTTAAAGAGAGCAGGAATCAATACAGTAGAGGATCTTACCAACAGAACCGAAGAGGATATGATGAAGGTAAGAAATCTGGGAAGAAAGTCTCTTGAAGAGGTTCTTCAAAAACTTCAGGCACTTGGATTGTTTTTAGCACCAAGTGAAGAATAATTGTTATAAAAATTAGATGCTAATATTATATAGTAGTTAAAATACAAGGTAAGGAGGGATAGGTAATGCCAGGTCAAAGAAAGTTGGGGCGTACAACAGACCAAAGAAAGGCAATTTTAAAGAATCTTACAACAGCTTTATTTGTAAGTGGTAGAATTGAAACTACTGAGGCAAGAGCCAAGGAAGTTAAAAATATAGCAGAAAAACTTATCACTTTAGCAATCAAGGAAGCAGATAACTTTACTTCAAAGCAAGTAAAGGTTAGTGCTGCAAAAGTTGATGCCAAAGGAAAGAAGCTTACTGATGCTAAGACTTCAAAGAACGGTAAGAAGTATTTTGTAGTAGACAGAGAGCAGAAGACAGATATGGTTTCTGTTGATAGTTCTTCAAGACTACATGCAAGAAGACTTATAATGAACTGGGTATATAGACCAGCAACTGCTGATGGACAGAATATAAACATCACAGATAAACTTTTTGACGAAATAGCTCCTAAATACAAGGACAAAAAGGGCGGTTACACCAGAATCTATAAGCTCGGACCTAGAAGAGGCGACGCTGCAGAGATGGTAATACTAGAATTGGTTTAATATACTTAAATATCTGTATCAACATATATCTAAGTGATTATTATGTGGGGATTAAACAGTAAATGTTTAATCCCCATATTTTATAACTCTAATAGAAAATAACTGCTCAAACTAGAAGAGAGTAGATTTTGGAGGCTATCAATGAGTGATAATATGTTTGAAGTCAAAAACGTAAGTTTTTCATATAAATCATACGGAGAAGTAAATATTGATATTCCGGCGTTGGAGCATGTAAGTACTACAATTGAAAAAGGGGATTTTGTAGTCATTTTAGGAAGAAACGGATCGGGAAAGTCAACATTTGCAAGGCTTCTTAATGCGCTTTTGATTCCTCTGGAAGGCAAGGTTATTGTTTTGGGTAAAAATACCGCAGATGAAAACAATCTATGGGAAATTCGAAGTACTGCCGGAATGGTATTTCAGAATCCTGATAACCAAATAATAGCTACAACTGTTGAAGAGGATGTAGCATTTGGACCGGAAAATTTGGGCGTAGAACCTTCTGAGATAAGAAAAAGAGTTAACGAATCACTTCAAACAGTAGGCATTGCAGATTACAAGAAAAGTGCACCTCATATGCTGTCAGGCGGGCAGAAGCAGAGAGTTGCTATAGCAGGTATCCTTGCTATGAAGCCTGAATGTATTATTCTTGATGAAGCTACTTCGATGCTTGATCCTGTAGGTAGAAAAGAAGTTATAAATGTTTTAAAAAAGCTTAATAAAGAGGAGGGTATTACTATAATACACATTACCCACCACATGGACGAAGCAGCAATGGCAAACAGGCTTATAATTATAGATAATGGTAGCATTGTTCTGGATGGGACTCCTAAAGAAGTATTTAGTAATGTTGATACAGTAAAAAACCTGGGACTTGATGTTCCACAGGTTACTGAACTAACTTACCTTCTAAAAGATTACGGCATTAATGTGGGGCAACTACCGTTGACTGTAGAAGAAGCTTTTGAAATATTTAAAAAAATATAACTTTATCTCTTAATTGATTTATATACTCTTACACCGCCACTTTTGTCTACATCTGTTACATTTCCAAAAACTGTTTCCATAACTTTTTTTAATGTGGAACCGCCTTTATTGTGAAATGCTACAAGCCATAGTGCACCATTTTTTGAAAGGTGTCCATAGGATTCTGTTATTAGTCGGGTGTTCAATTCTTTGCCGGCGGCAATTGGCGGGTTTGATATTATATCATCAAAAGTTCGTTCTTCAAGAGAACTAAAAAGATTACTATTTAAGGCTTCTACGGAAAGGTTGTTACTTGCGGCATTTTTTTTGGTATAGTCCAATGCTCTATTATTAACATCTATCATTGTAATATTTTGCTGAGGGAATATGCTTTTAATAAAAAGTCCTATAGCACCATAGCCGCAGCCGATATCAAGAACTGACAAGCCGCTGGGAGTAAAATTTTTAATAAGATTTTCTGAGGCTCTGTCTATTTTTATTTCAAAGGAAAAAACACCGCTGACGGAGGTAAATGTAAGGGAGGAACCGCATATGCTCTCTGTAAAGGTTTTTTCTTTTATTTCAGATTCAGGGTTTTCAGTAAAATAGTGCTGACTCATTTAGTTTAACAACCTCCGTAACTTATAATAATATATATTATAATATATATTTGAAGATATTTCATTCATCAAGATGTATATTTAAATATATAGTTTATGTGTAAAGCGTTAAAATGCTTAGCCCTTCACTAATATCGTTTATTTATGGTATTATAGTTTGTAATGTTAAAAGTTATCAAAAATATTATTCAATATATTTTAACTATCAGGAGTAGGACATGCCAATAAAAATTGAGAATTTATATTATACGTATATGGGCGGTGGACCTTTCGAGAAAAGTGCTCTCCATGACGTAAATATTGAAATAGATGAAGGGTCGTTTATAGGAATTATAGGACACACCGGTTCTGGAAAGTCTACATTAATACAGCATCTCAACGGTATTTTAAAGCCGACAAAGGGACGCGTAGTAATTAATGGGATTGATACAAAGCAAAAGAACCTAAAGGAATTAAGGCGTCAGGTGGGAATTGTATTTCAGTACCCGGAACATCAGCTGTTTGAAGAAACCGTAAAGAAGGACATTTCCTTTGGATTATTGAAACTGGGGATTTCCCAAAATCAAATAGATGAAAGAGTGATGGCAGCCATACAATCAGTAGGCCTTGATGAGGCTATTCTTGAGAAGTCACCTTTTGAACTTTCCGGAGGTCAGAAAAGAAGGGTTGCAATAGCAGGGGTTGTTGCAATGATGCCGCAGATTCTAGTTCTTGATGAACCTACTGCAGGGCTTGACCCCAGAGGAAGAGATGAAATTTTCGGGTATATAACAAAATTGCATAAAGATTCAAACATGACCATTATTCTTGTTTCACACAGTATGGAGGATATTGCAAAGCTTGCGGAAAGAGTAATTGTCATGAATGAAGGTACCGTATTCATGGATAAACCTTCAAAAGAGATATATGCAAAGCCTGACGAACTAGAGAAAATAGGACTTTCAGCCCCTCAGATAACATATCTGATGAAAAGGCTTAAAGCCGTTTATCCAGGAATAAATGAGAATATATTTACAGTAGAAGACGCAGCGAAAGAGTTGGCAAAGTATTTGAACCATTAGAAGGCTAGTGGAAGGAGACGGGCAATTGATAAGAGACATAACCATAGGTCAGTATGTGCCGGGAGAATCGCTTTTGCATAAGGCTGACCCACGAACAAAAATAATTCTGACATTTATAATGATGATATTCATTTTTTTAATAAGTACCTATTGGGGATATTTGTTGCTGACGTTGTTTACTGCTATCACGGTGGTATCCTCCAACATACCTGTAAAATTTGTTTTGAAAGGTTTAAAACCAATATTATTTATTGTTATTTTTGCAGGCATAATAAATATTTTCACAATAAAAGGAACTGAGATATGGCACTGGGGTTTTCTCAGCATAACATACGAGGGTATTAATGTAGCAATTAAGATGGCTATAAGGCTATTTCTGCTTATAATTACCGCAAGTCTGTTAACCTATACTACCACGCCGATTGCTCTTACGGATGCAATTGAAAAGCTTTTAGGCCCTCTAAAACGCATAAAAGTGCCTGTTCACGAGATCGCAATGATGATGACTATAGCCTTAAGGTTTATTCCGACACTATTAGATGAGACAGATAAGATTATAAAAGCCCAGTCATCCAGGGGAGCGGATTTTGATTCAGGAAATATGATTGAGCGTGCAAAAAGTTTTATACCTGTGCTGATTCCGTTATTTATCAGTGCATTCAGAAGAGCTGATGAACTAGCTACGGCAATGGAGGCCAGATGCTACAGGGGTAGTGAGGGACGAACAAGGATGAAGCAGCTTCATTTTTCGGGAAGTGATGCGGTAGTAACAGTTATAACTGTTGCTTTTATGACATGGGTATTACTAATGGAATATGTGATATTTTAGAAAAGGAATAATCAGATAAATTTATGAGGAAAATTAAACTCACTATCGAATATGACGGTACAAATTATCACGGTTGGCAGGTGCAAAAAAATGCTAAAACAGTACAGGAAGTAATTCAAAAAGCGATTTCTAAGCTCTTGGGAGAAGAAGTTGGACTTACAGGCTGCAGTCGAACGGATGTAGGAGTACATGCATATGGACAGGTTGCACATTTTCTTACAGATTCCAACATACCTGGAGACAAGTTCTCTTATGCAATAAATAACTTGTTGCCTGATGATATAGTTATTAAGCACTCAGAAGAGGTTCCGGATGAATTTCATGCAAGATACTCTACAAAAGGTAAAAAGTATAGGTACCTGATATACAATGCACCACATCATTCAGCTATTATGAGAAACAGGTCCAGCCATATCAGACCGGAACTAAACATCTCAGAAATGCAAAAAGCAGCCCGTTATTTCATAGGAGAACACGATTTTGCTGCCTTTCAGGCCACCGGAGGACAGGTTAGAAGTACTGTAAGAGAGATTTATAGTATGGAAGTATCTAGGAAAGAAGATAATATGATTTACATAGAGGTTTCCGGAAACGGATTTCTGTATAATATGGTAAGAATAATAGCAGGAACTCTGATATACGTTGGGATGGGAAAGCTGAATGAATCTGAAATCCCCGGGATTATTGCAGGGATTGACAGGACAAAGGCCGGTAAGACCGCTCCTGCACAGGGGTTGTATTTAATGGAGATTTACTATTAGATAAAATAAAAAAGTGAAATGGCGAACGATGATATGAGAGATATGGAGATATATTAAGAAAAATAGAGAGATAATGAGAGGTAAATTAAATTTATCGCATTTTCTACTTGACAGACATATTTCTGTATATTAAAATGTTGTAGTGTCCTAAACGGTTACTTTTGGTGAATAGTCTGAAACTAACTGCTAACATAAATAGGTTATAGATTTTTAAGGAGGT